>JBDKTA010000067.1 GCA_039680605.1 Planctomycetaceae bacterium
GAATGAAGGCCGAGAGATCGCCATCCTCGCGCGGCCAGAGCACCAGGTGCCAGTGATTGGGCATGATGCAGTAGCCGATCGTGCGCATGGTCACGCGCTCATGCGCGGCCGCCAGCACGTCCAGGAATAACTCGTAGTCGCCCTGGCTATGGAACAGAGTCTGCCGCCCGTTGGAGCGGTTGAGCACGTGATAGACGTACCCGCCTAAGTTGACGCGAGAACTGCGTGGCATGGCCAACATGATACCACCGACGGACCCAAGGTCTAGCAGAACAGGTACCTGACCCCTTTAGACCCCTCCTTTCTCGATAGCCTGTAGAGCAACACTGTTTAGCCTTGCGGAAGTTCCGCGGCCTGTAACATAATATAGCCTCTCGTCACTAATGCCTGCCGCGTACGCGCCGGGAGAGATGGTGCGCACCATCTTTGCTTTTATTGTTCGTATAGCCATCGGCGCAGCCCTGTCGCCACTCGTGGGCTCCATTGCCACAATCGTACCGTCGTCTGTCACGGCCACTGGAAGGGCCGCAGACTCGATCTCGACGCTTGTCCTCTTTGACACATTGACCAATAAGATTGAATTTCCCCCCTTTGAGCTCAAACGAGCCAAGGCTATCCATTTCCCCAGAGGGCTAATCGCTGGTATTCCTATGACCCCGTCGAATGGACCCAGATCCTTAATCGGATGTCCATGTTTGTTGAAGCACATGATAGGTGCACCACTCCGCCCAACATCAAAAGGATCATAAAGAGAGTTCGGATTGACTGACATTAACACTATGTGTCCCTCCCTGTCTGCAACGAGCGGAAGTCCGCACGCTTTCCACTTCTCTCGTACCCCACCTCTAGGATCAAGTGTCTCCAGCGATGATACTTTTAACCCGAGTGGCGCTTTGCCGCCACTGGCATAGAAGACTAACATGATCTTGTTCCCAACCCAAATAGCCGAGGTGCTTTCCCCAGCAATTGTTGTGGCTTGCATCTTCCCGATGTTAAGGACCAGGAGGCCCTTTTCGGCCTCTTCCATCACGCCAAAATCGCCATCTGGCGAAAGGGCACAATAGATCACACCAGGGAACTTGTTTGATAGGCTCCGCTGCCTCTGTGATCTTAAGTCCACAATCCTCCAGGTCGTTGAGGGGAATCCAGAGGCCTCGTCGATAGCCGCATACAGAATTGTTGTTCTTGATACCGTGAAAAAAGGTTGGACAACATAAGCACTTCCTGTTAGCCCTAAGTTAACAAGCTCTGAACCGCTATGATGCTGTTTGTCTCCACAACCAAAAGCCACCGTAGCAACTATGGCTAGTGAAGCTCCGATCAACAATGTATTGTCTTTCATGATCTGCTCCTAAGCGATGATGACCCCAGGTTCCTGGACGCGTGGGTTGTACTCCAGTAATTCATAGGGATCTCGAGAGTACTCGATAAGCGTCCCCCCGCTGAAGGCATCAGTTGTGGCCTCTAGGTAAGTTTGTGACGTAAAGGGGATTTAATTGGTGGAGTAATTCGCCTCCTCCCGACTTCGCCAAGGCTACGTCGGGCAGGCCGGACTTAGTCGCCACCTCCGACGTGGTCAGCCGGGAGCGCCCGGCGGACTGCCTCCCGCGCCACCGTGGCGCGGGCCGCGCAGGGCAGAAGTTCGCCTGACATTCCGTTTTCATCCAGGACCTGATGGTATTTTTCGCGCGCGGGAAAGTGGGGACAGTCACAGGCAGCGTGACAGTCCCCATTTTCCCGCTGGTCGGCTGTAATCGGCTGGCGGGATTGCCAGAGCTGCTGCGGCTGGCCCCAGGGACGCACGGCGCAGTTAAGCCGCTGGCGTGCGTTGCGGCGGGGATGAAAATGGGTACAGTCACACACAACGTGACAGTCCCCATTTTCAGACCATTGCCCGCTTCTGCCATGCGCAGCGGCCTCGTAATACGTGTGGATCTTCAGGCATCCGACCCCAGCCTCAGCGGCGCCATTATATCGGGGCAGGCACGGCGGCGACAAGAGGTGAATTACATTCCATGATTCCAACAACTGCCTGAAGCTCTCGGCGATGAAGGCGCTGCCATTGTCGGACTTGAAGACCAGCGGAGGACCGTAGAGGCGCAAGAGCTGTTCGACCACGGCTGCGGCTGTGGCTGCATCCGCTGTCACGCATGGCAGGGGCTCCAGGTTCATGCGACAGGCCAGGTCCCGGATGGGCAGGATCTGGGCCGAAGGTGCTGCTGACGTTCATTTCCAGGAATGGCTGAGGCGCCCAGCCGCCCGCGACCCAGCTTCAGGGCTGGCAGCCGCCAGTCCTAATGGTCATTACTGAATGCCACAGCTCCTAGCAAGACTAATTCGTTGCACTTCCGCGAAATCGCTGTGAAAAGTACAACAAAGAGCAAGGAAGAGCAATTGCGGTACGGGCTGCACCACTATCGAACGACGCGGGGCTTGCGTGATACTAATTAGTTGCACTTCCCCGAAACCGCTGTGAAAAGTACAACAAAGTGCAAGGAAGTGGAAGCAGGGGTTAGGTCGGAGGTCGTAGGGCATGGGGGCATCCGCCTTCGCCAAGGCTATGGCGTGACGAGAGCCCCGCCGCTAACAAGACTCGCTTGCTTTGCGGGCCAATCTGACCGATGCTAAGAGGTATGCATTCAACCCCTGAGCATGGCTCGCGGCCGCTGGCGATGCACTGGCTGATCCTGGCGGCATACCCGGCGATGTTTCTGTATTCGCGAAACGCCTCGGAGTTTCCTCCGGAGGTCATGATCGTCCCGGTGCTGGTCACGATGCTCTGCGCGATGGAGGTCTGGGGGGTGCTGTCGCTGCTGCTGCGGAACACGCTCAAGGCCGCACTGATCACGTCGCTGGCGCTGGTGCTGGTGTTCTTCTACGGTCATGCGGTGGCGCTGATCGGCAATCCGCACTTCTATATCAGCGGCGTGCATATCGGGCACCACAAGATCCTGCTGCCTCTGATGAGCGGGCTGCTGCTCGTCGGGGCCGCGTGGGTCATCTTCACCCGACGCAAGCTCTACACGCTGACGAAGGTGCTCAACGTGGCGGCCGGAATCCTGGCGCTGATCGCCACGGCAACGACGGTGGCCGCCAAGGTCTCCGACGGCAAAGGGATGGTCGTGGCGACGTACCAGGCGCCCGACGCCCCGCCGCAGCCGCCGGTTCGGCCGGCGCCGGATATCTACTACATCATCCTCGATGGTTACGGCAGGGCCGACACGCTCAGCGACCTCTACGGTTTCGACAACGAACCGTTTCTGGACGCGCTGCGGGCGAAGGGGTTCTACGTGGCCGATCGCGCGGCGGCGAACTATCCGCAGACCGCGCTGTCGCTGGCGTGTTCGCTGAACATGGAGTACCTCGACCGGCTCTCCGAGACCGTCGGCAAGGAGAAGCGCGACCACCTGCCGCTGCGGCACGCCATCGCCGACAGCTCGCTGCTGCGGTTTCTCAAGGCTCGCGGATACAAGAGCGTCGCCTACGACAGCGGGGCCGAGGTCACCCCCCGCCGCGGCATGGACGTGTGGCTTTCGCAGGGTCCGGACCTCGGCGAGTTCGGCCAGGCCCTGCTGGAGACCACGCCCGTGCCGGTCTTCATGCGCGACTTCAAACGCTACGACGTCCACCGCCGGACCGTCCTGCACACGCTGGACACCCTGCCGGACCTGGCCGCGACGAACAGCCCCAAGTTCGTGCTCGCCCACGTGCTGTGCCCCCACCCGCCGTTCGTGTTCGATGAAACCGGCAAAGCCATCACGCCCTCGCGGCCCTTCAGCGCCGACGACGGGTCGGCCTACATGGCCCTGCGCGGCGCCAGCCGCATCGAATATGTCGAGGGATATCGAAAGCAGGTCCGCTTCATCAACGCGAGGATTCTGCCAGCCGTCGATGCACTGATCAAGAACAGCCCCACGCCGCCGATCATCATCATCCAGGGCGACCACGGCCCGGGCTCGATGCTCAACTGGGAAAGCCTGGAGGGCAGCAACATCCCCGAGCGGATGGGCATCCTCAGCGCGTACTATCTTCCCGCCATCGGCCAAACGGCACCGCCGCGGCTGCCCGATGACATCTCGCCGGTCAACACGTTCCGTTGCGTGCTGCGGCATTATTTCCAGGCCGAGATGGACCCCCTGCCGGACCGCAGCTTCTTTTCCACCGCCGCGCGCCCGTACGACTTCATCGACGTCACCGGCCGCCTCAAGCGCCCGGCGCCGATCGAATCGGCCCCGCCGGAGCCGGCGACGGAATGAACCGCCGGCGATTTTTGGTTCGCGGCAGCGCCGGCGGCGATAGAATCTCAAGCAGGCCCGTACTAACCTCTACCTCAAGGGGCACATGATGGATGACCAGGCCTTGCGCGATCTGCACAACGTAATCGTCTTCGCCATGCTTGACGGCGACCTCAACGACAAGGAGTGCGCGTTCATCGAGCGGCTGGCCTCGCGAATGGGCATGGACCAGGCCACCCTGGATGACCTGTGCCGCCAGATCCGCGACGGGCACAAGTCCATCTCGATGCCCAAGAGCCCTGCCGACGCCGAAAAGGCCGTCCAGATGCTCGCCGAGGCCGCCGCGGTCGATGGAACCATCAGCACTCCCGAGCGACGCCTGCTCCAGCGCATTTGCCGCCACGTCGGCCTCGACGAGCAACACGTCGAAATGCTGATCGAGGCGGTCCTGCCAGCCTCGGACGAAACTCCCTCCGTCGACGCCGACGCCCGCCAGGCGGCCGACGATGAGCGGGACCGCCGGCTCGAAGCCATGTCGCAGGAAGTCTATGAACGGTTCGCATCGTGGGACGCCCCCGCCCGCGCCGAAAAGCTGCACGCGATGGCCGCACACGGCGCCGCGGCCGTCATCCCCCTGCTGCGAATGCTCGAAAGCTACCGCGCGCCGGACGGGATGGACGATCCGCAGGAACTCAAGTCGCTGATCACCGAGGAACTGGGCGGTCTGGCCGATGAGCGGGCTATCTACTACCTCGCCCAGCAGATCAACATCGGCGACCTGGACGACGAGAGTACCAGCGCCAATCTTCGTGGAACGGCCGCCGCGGCACTGGGCAAGATCGTCGGTCAGCCGATGTCGCCCGACGCCGAGGGCATCGCCGCGGCGCGAAAATGGTGGCGCGACGTCGGGCGGCTCAAGCACGACCGCCTGGCGTTCTAAGCCTGCGGCGGAGGGGGCGGGGGCATCTGATAGGGCGACGTCGGCTCCTGTCGCTTGTACGTGCTCATCCGCACGATAGCGATGATCCCGAAGACCAGAGCGCCCAGCAGCGCCAGGCCCGCCAGGAGGAGAACTCCGCATGCCGGCCCGACGCTTGACAGAACTTTCTCATCTGGGGCAGTTCCGATCGCCAGGACCGTCTGGCCTTCGTTTTCTTCGGCAGTGACCTCCAGCAGGTATTGCCCCGGTTCGCGGATAGAGAACGTGCCCACCGCCATGGCCTTTCGATCAGGCGTGTCTATTTTCTCGCTGCGGCCGCCCATCTCCTGCAGAACGACTTGGCGACCGGTCTCGCGGTGCCTGATCGAAATGTTCATCTCCATATCAGGCGAAGCGTCGTACGTCTTGCCATCCTTGCGGGCGAAGTATTCATGCCAGACCACGTAGACGCCAGGCTTCTGAAGGTCCACCACGTGTCGGCCCGGCACAACGTATTCATGAGCAAACATGTCATTGAGAACGCTCATGCCGCTATGGAACATGCTCGCCCCGCCCCAGATACCCGCGCCGATCCCGATCACGCCCAGAATGACAGCTATCAGGCAGCCCGTCTTGCCGTTCTTGGATTGGTCAGCCATGAGCGATTCCTTTCATGTGATACCGCCAAGTGTACCGCTGCAACGACGAGGATCAAGCGTTCGCCCATTTTTTGCCGGACCGCCACTGTCGCAAAACGCGGCGCACCCGGCCAGGGCGGCAAGACGATGTAGCGCGATTTCGAGCCAATTTCAGGCTTTTTTCAATCGACGGGCTCTGGCATGAAGATTGCAAAGTATCTGCCGACAACATCGCTCCATGGACGGAGCCGGACATATGAAAGGGAACGTCACATGGAAACCAAGGGAATCAAGCGACTCACCGGGGAAGAACTGCTGCTCATGCGGGTGCTCGGGATCGGCTCGCCCCAGAGCATCGAGCGGGAACTGCAACAGCGGGCTCTGGCAGGCCCGCCCGCCAGCGCCCCCAAACGCCGAACCGCACGGCCGCGACTGACCCTGATGGCCGCTGCATAACCAGAAACGGAAGCGTCGCGGGCATTGCGCCCGCGCGTGGCGAGGGCACCACGCCCTTGCCTTATCGATACTTAGCGACGTATTCCGCGGGCGGGCAGCCCGCACGCGCCAGAGCAACGACATGGCCGAGACGGCCATGCGACTCACGGGCCAGGCGCCCGTGCTAAGAACAGGAGGCCCGACGGCAAACTCTCTCCGCGACGGCACGAGCCCGGCGGAGGCAACATCCTGATGACAAGCTGAAAAGCCGCCGTGCCTCGCTGCATGGCCGGCGGCGAAAGAGATCTCTGCCTGAGGGGCAGGGTTCATGACAAGACCCTACAACCGCCGCAATCTGCGGCGCGGAAGATTCCGCGCGCCGCAATTTGCACCACTTATTTTGGCTCTCCGGAAATGCCACAAGGCGATATTTCCTAAAGCAAATCTTTTATCCGCAATTACTTCAATCACTTAACACGACCTTCCTCAGGCAACTCCCCCTGCTGGCGCGCCTGTTGCACAAGAGCATGAACCAAGGGCACTGCGCCCAATGAAACATCCAGGAAGAAGCGGCAGGTGCAAGATGAGAATCAGAATGCTCATCATGATGATCGGCGCGATCTTCTGTTGCGGCACCGCGGCGGCTTGGGCCGCATCGTCGCCAATGCTGGCCGATGCTCACGCTATTCCAGAACCGGCCACTGCGGCGCTTGTGGCCATGGGCGGGCTGATAGCCATCGCAGGGTTCAGACATCGACATTCGTCCAACTGAAAGAGGTTCCATGATGCACTGTTACAGGAAGCTGTCGGGGAGCGTTCTTCTGGTTGCGGCTTTGGCCGTGACATCCGCTCCGGTCGCCGCGGCGACAATATCCGACTCCTTTACCGGCACGGCCCCGTCGGCGTATTGGAGCGTGCTGCAGGATGCACCGGCGCAGTTGTGGCTGGAGCAGGACGATCGGATCAACGTACTTTCGTCGGCGGCGGGCAGTGCATCCAACGACGCCATCTATCTCAGCGACGGCGCATCGGGCTTCCGCCTGCGGACCGACAGCGACTTCGTGATCACGATCGACTATGACGTAACCACCTTCACCGGCAGCGGGTTGATTGCATTGAATCTCGGCGTGGGCAACGACCTGGACGGCCAGGATTCGGCGGCCATCGGTTTTGTCTGCTCATCGAACCCGCTGCTGAACCAACTGCTGGTCCCGGCGTATCGGATCAATGACGTCGAGACGAGCGTGCCGATGGTTCCCGTTGCCAGTTCGGGGACGCTGCTGGTCCAGTACGACTCAGCCGTCGACATCCTGACGCTGGGGCTTGATGACGGCATCTCGTTTCATCGCGTGAAGTTACCCGGCCTCGTGCGCACCACCTGGAACGCGACGAGCCTCTGGGTAGCTTTCGGCGCACGCGGCCAGGGCCTGGTGTTCTCCAGCGGCGACGCGACGCTCGACAATCTGACCATCAACGGGCACTTCACGGCCGTCCCCGAGCCGGCGACGCTTGCCATGATTCTCGCCGGCGGCGCGCTGGCGATGTTAAGAAGGCGCAGATCACGTCGGAGTTGACGAATGACATTTCACCCGCTTTTTGCTTGAAAAATCGTCAAAGCGTGATAATGTAAAGATGCTGAGTGAGGACTGCAGCCGCCTCAACGGTTGCAGAAGCAAGTGCAGCGCTTTGGGCAGAGGTGCGAGCATTATTTTCGTTCGCGGTGTCGTTTTACACGACGCCCGTGCAGGCGGGTGGAGGCCCTCCTGCACGGGCGCCCAAAGTGATCGGAGCCGGGCGAATCGCTCTTAGAGGAAGCGGCGCATAGGAGACTTCGGCCGACGATAACACGTCGGCCGCTGTCGTTTTGAGTCCCCTCAAAATCACCCCAGGGCGGCGTGGGCTTGTTTGCAGAAGCGGTCGGTCATTCCGGCCAGGTAGTCGCAGACGACTCGCTGGAGGCCTTCTTCCTGGCTGCGGCGGAGATATCGCGGGCCCATCCGGGCCGGGTCTCGTACGTAGGCGGCGAACAGCTCGCGGAGGATCTTGCCCGATGCCTCGGCGCGGGCGGCGCTTTCGCCGAAGGTGTAGACGCGATCATATAAGAACCGCTGCATGGCCGCCACTTCGCCGGCCAGGGCCTCGGAGAAGACCACGCACTTGCGACCGCTGCGGCGGATGTCGTCAGGGCTTTTCGGCTTGATCGTCTCCAGAACCGCCAGCGTGGAGGCGATCACGTCGTCGGCCATCGCCGCCAGCACGCCCTTGCAGGCACGGATACGCGTGTGGACCATGCCGGCGTCGGGGTCGGCCGCCTGGGCGGCTGACCATGCCCGCCGCCACAACGCCAGGCGGTTGACGTGTTCGAGGCTGATCAGCCCCGCCGCCAGCGAGTCTTCCAGGTCGGCCGAGGTGTAGGCGATCGCGTCGGCCATGTCGACGAGCTGGCCCTCGAGCGGACCGGCCAGCGTGGGGTCGAACTCCTCTGCGGAAGGTTTGTCGTAAGCCGTCTCGTGCTTGGCAAGGCATTCGCGAACGGCCTGGGTGAGATTGAGCCCGCGAAACGCCGGGTAAGGATGTTCAAGATAGTCAACCACGCGCAGCGACTGGCGGTTGTGTTCGAAGCCGCCGTGGGCGGCCATCAGATCGTTCAGCGCCGCCTCGCCGGCGTGTCCGAAGGGCGGATGGCCGAGGTCGTGGGCGAGGGCGACGGCTTCGGCGAGGTCCTCGTTGAGCCTCAGGGCCCGCGCGAGGTTGCGGGCGATCTGGGCGACTTCGAGCGTGTGCGTCATTCGCGTACGGAAGTGGTCGCACTCGTGCGGGACGAAGACCTGCGTCTTGAAGTCCAGCCGCCGGAACGCCGAGCAGTGGATGATCCGGTCGCGGTCTCGCTGAAAGCACGTACGGTACGGGTGCTCGCTCTCATCGTACCGCCGCCCGCCGCTGTCGCCTTCGCGCACGGCGCAAGGCGCCAGAAAGGCGGCCTGGTGCTGCTCGAATATCTCGCGTGGAGTATTCACCGCGGATCTCGCAGAGACCGCAGAGGAAGAGGGAAGAGTGGAATGATGGAAGAATGGAAGGATGATAACAACCGGCGCGGGTGGCATGGCAACACGCGTTGTTGTTTCTGGCGGGTCGCCATGAACGCACCTCGCAGCCGTTTCGACTTCATCCGCAGGTCCATGGCGACGCGTTGCGCGTGTCGCCATGCCACCGGTATCAGTATTCCATTATTCCAGTCTTCCATCATTCCGTTTTGGGTCCCAGCCCCATCTGTGCGGCCGTTGCGGTAATCTGCTTGTAGATATCTTCCAGCGAGACGGGGATGACTCGCACGTCGCCCAGGACGTCCATGAAATTCGTGTCGCCGCCCCAGCGCGGAACGATATGCACGTGCAGGTGCCCGGGCAGGCCAGCGCCGGCGGCGCGGCCGATGTTGATCCCGATGTTAAAATTCTGCGAATGCACTGCCCGCTGCAGCACCTTCTGGAAATCGACGACCATGTGCATCATCTCCAGAAGCGTCGCGTCGTCGAGCGCTTCCATGTCGCCCACGTGCTCGACCGGGGCCACCATCGCGTGCCCGCCGGTGTAGGGGTAGCGGTTGAGCACCGTCAGGCAGTGCTGCCCGCGCCATACGACGAGGTTCTCCTGCTGGCGGTCGCCCTGCTCAGCGGCACGGCACAGAAAGCACCCCCCCCCGCTCTCGCACGAATCCGAGAGCGTCTCGATATACTCCATGCGCCAAGGAGCCCAGATGTTGCGATTCTGTTTTCCGCCGCTGTCATGTTCACGCATGGCCCAGACTATAGCCCGCCCCACTGTTTGAGGCAACAATAGTGCGGCCATCTTGCCCGTGAGTCGTTCGTGTCGCGGGCGTCTCGCCCGCGCGTGACGAGAGCATCTTGCCCTCGTCTTGTTTCTACGCGGGCGAGACGCCCGCGGCACGCGCGAACTGGATGTCCGCGACACGGCAAAGCACGGCCGGGACGACCGCGGAACTCACGGGCGGGACGCCCGTGCTACTCGCATCGCGAAGGTCGTGACGTACCCGTAGTCATGCCCGAGGCGGCGGATGTCGGTGAAGCCGGCCTGGGCGAACAGATCGGGCAGGACGCCGCTGAGGTTCTCTTCGATCTCGCGCTGGCAGAGAATCCGCTCGCCGCCGTGGCCGAAGAGCTTGCCGATGAGCGTTGTCGGGCGGTCCATGTCGGCGACCACCACCAGGCCGCCCGGGGCCACTACGCGGCGAAGCTCGGCCATCGCCGCCCGCTTGAGTTCCATGTCAAGATGATGAAGCAGCAGCGAACTGGCGGCCTTGGTGAAGACGCCGTCGGCGTAAGGCAGCTTCTCGGCCAGGCCGATATCGAACCGGACGGGGCGCCCACCGATCTTCCTACGGGCTCGCGCGACCATCTGCGGCGAGGCGTCGATCCCGATGCACAGCCCTCCGGCCGCGGAGTCAAGGCGGCGGGCGATCTCGTACGACAAGTTGCCCGTCGCACAGCCCAGGTCCAGCACCACGTCCCCCGGGGCCAGGTCCAGGGCGCGGGCGGTGCGGCGGTTCACGCGGCGTTCCATCCCAAACACCATCAGCGGCACCAGCAGATCGTAGAGCAGTCCGGGGAAGTTGAGCGTGCGCCCGCGCGTGGGCGGCGCCGAGGGCGGATCGTTCACCGGGGCGATCATGGCGTCACCTCAGGGCTGATAATCTTCCCGTCGCGCATCTGCACGCGGATGGTCATCCGTCCGGCCACGGCGGCGTCGTGCGTGGCCACGACGATCGTGGTCTTCTCCCGGGCGTTGAGATTCACCACCAGGTCCATCAGCTCGCGGGCGTGGTCGCTGTCGAGGCAGCTTGTCGGCTCATCCATGAAGACGATCCGCGGGCGGTGCGCCAGCGCCCGCAGCACGGCCAGGCGCTGCTGCTGACCACCCGAGAGTTGGTCAGGCAGCGCGCGGGCCTTTTCCGCCAGTCCGGCCAGATCAAGCAAACCCGCCACCCTTCGACGGCGGTCCTCGCGCGCGGCGCCGGAAAGCACCAGGGCCAATTCGATATTCTCCCACGCCGTCAGCGCCGGCAGGAGGTTCATGAACTGAAAAACGAACCCGACGCTCGTGCGGCGAAGGCGCGCCATGGCGTCGGGGGACATGCCCCGCGTGTCGCGGCCGTCGATCAGCACGCTGCCGCCGGTGGGCGCGTCCAACCCCGCGCAGATGTTCAGCAACGTGCTCTTGCCGCTTCCGGAGGCGCCGGTGACGGCCAGCATCTCGGCCGGTTCGACGGACAGATCGATCCCCCTCAGGGCCGGGCATCGGGCCGGTCCACTGCCGAAGACGCGAGAAACGTTTTTGAGTTCCAGAATGCTCACAGCATTCGCAGCCCCTGCATAATGGTAGAGCGTCCCGCCCGCCGCGCGGGCGCTAAGGCCGCCAGAAACCCACACGCGCACGCCACGGCCATCGGCGCGATCACGCCGCCGCCGGTCAGTCGCGGGTATACCACTGCCGAGATGAGAAAGTGCGGGTTACCGCTCGTCCAGGGCGACAGGTCCAGCCCCCAGCGGGCCCAGAGCAGCGTGGCGGCAATGCCGACGGCGGCGCCGATGACCGCCGCGACGGCGGCCATCAGCATCGTCTCGCCCAACACGATGGCCATGACGCCCCGGCTGGTCAGGCCCATCGCCCGCAGGATGCTCAGTTCGCGACGCCGCTGGCTGACGCCCTGGAAGACGTTGTTGGAAATGCCAAACGCCAGGATCAGCAGCGCCAAGCCCAGCACAACATTCATCGAAAACCGGTTGAGCGAGATCAGGCCGGCCAGCTCGGGCAGATCGTTCTGCCACTGCGAGGCCGCCACCGCCAGTTCGCCCGCCCTCGCCGCAGCCGCCGGCGCGGCGTACGGATCGGCCAGGAAGACGTGTACCGATTGCTGCGCTGGGGCGACGTCGTCCATACCCGCCAGCACGAGTTGCGCATCCAGATGGGGCAGGCGAGTTCGGAACACGCCGCAGACCGTGAAGGTCCTGCCGACACCGCCGCTCACAGTGGCCTCAAGGCGATCGCCCACAGCCGCCCCGAGACGGTCAGCCAGATCGCTGCCGACAAGGATCGACCCGCCGCCGCGGGGGAATCCGCCGCCAATGATCTTGGCTGCGACGATGCTCCAGTTCCGCTCGGCCGGTACTACCCCCACGAGCGTCACGGCGGCCCCGGAGCGTCCGTGCGAAAGCATCGCCGCCTGCGTTCGTCGCGGCAGCGCTTCGCAGACGCCCGGCCAGCGGCGCACTTCGGAGGCCACCGCCTCGTCAGCGGCGCGGCGGGCAGTTCCGGTCAGCGTCACATGCCCTCCGGCGGCGGCTACGGAGTTTCGGATCATCGCATCGCCGACGCCCTCCATGACCGCATCGAGGGCAATCAGGCAGGCCACCGCCATGGCCGTGGCGGCCATCATGATCACCCCTCGCCGCGCCCGGCGCAGGAGCATCTTGAGAACCAGGACCGGCCAGAACGCCGTCATGCGACGTTCTCCGCCGCCGGCGCGCCGCCGGGCGGCACGCGCAGCAACCGATAGATCGTTGCGACGAGCGCCTCGCGCTGAGGCGGCGCCAGCGCCAGCCCCAACTGCGCCAGCGCCTCGAACGACGACGCGAAATAATCCTCGGCGATCTGCCGCGCCCGGCGCGTCACGGCAGGCAATTGTTCCCACGCCGTCCAGAGTTCGCGCGGCAGGTTACCCAAGCGCATGCGCGCGTCGCGCCCGCCCTCGGCCATCAGCGACACGAGCAGATTGTGCCGCCCCGCGGCCGCATCGGCGGGCAGGTCGACGATGTCGTCGAGGCACTGGCAGCCCATGCCGAAATCGTGTACGGCCCGCCCGGCCGCCCGGGCCCGCCGCTCGTCGGGGGGCTCAAGACGGCACGGCAAGGCCAGCGGCGACATGAACAGCAGTCCGGTCTTGCGATGGTGTACCTCGTCCAGCAGGCGGCGGCTGGGCAGTATCTCAACGGGTCGCGTTTCCTCTTCGCACTCCTGTGCGGCGCTGGGGGCCAAGGCCTCCAGCGACAGCCGCCCGGCCGCCTCGAGGACGCCATCGTCGCGGTACTGGCGGTCGATGTACTCCCACAGGATGCGGTCGGCCAGCAGGATCGTCAGCACCGACCGCATGCGCTGCCCGCGCCCGGCCAGGCGGAAGGGAAAGATCTCCTTGTACTCATCGTCGAGCAGATTGTCGCAGGCGGTCACCCACGCCCGCATGCACTGGTTGACCATCGCATACAGCGGTAGAAAGCGGCTGCGGCCTACCAGGCTCGCGGTGACCACCAGAAAGAGCGTGCTGAAGACATTCCTTTCCAAGGCGAAGAGCGTTCCGCCGGGACGATCCACGGCACACTGCTGGGGGGCGATCGTCGTCGCGAGGCGGTAGAACTCTTCGAGCGTCTCCTGCTGCAGCGATAGAGCCTGGCAAAACACCTCAAGCGAACTCAGCACGGAAAGCATATCGTCTCCTCTGGAAGCTTCCCATCATAGACAGCTGTGGTCCACATTGCAAAGCCCAGCCGTTGACGAATCGCGCATCTGGGGGTAAGATAGCTCCATCGTGTCAGGCGGAGGCACCGGCACATTCATGAATGGCGAGACACAACATCCACCGGCCGGGCGGGTGGTTCTTCTGACGCGCGACCGCGCACTGGTCGCCCGAGAGCCTTCCACCGCGGCGACGGTCTGCACCCCCACCGCCTATGAAGCGGCTGCCGAACTGCTTGCCGGCGGCGTTGCGGTGCTGGTGATCGACCTGCGCGCGTTCTCGGGGGCGCACCTTCGCCTGCTCGAGATCGCCCGTGAAAGCGGGGCGGTTCTAATCGCCACCGGCACGCCGCGGCTGCCCGTTGTCGCCCAGGCCCTTACCGCAACGCCCCTGACGCAGCGCGGCGATGTGCCTGCGGCCATCGAACGGGCGCTGGCCTCTCGCGGCGGCGCAACGCCGGCACCCCTGGGAGCCCCTTCGCCCATCGAAGTCGCCCTGGCCGGACCTGAAGGCAAGATGATCGACCTCTCTGCCGCGGCATGGGACACCCCGCCCCCAATCGAGATCGCGACGCCCGCGCCGGCCCGGCCGGCCCAACCGCCGCAGGGCCTCTACCAGAGCGACCGTTTGCCCCAGACCCGGAACGCCCCGCTACTGAGCCAGGCCGAACTCTCTGCCCTGCTGGAGGGACCGCAGTGAGAGCGGAGGCGTCCATCTTGCTCCTGGCTGACGAGTCGGCCGCAGGTTACCTGACGCCGCGCCTGGCGCCGTCAAGCGCGGTCTGCTACGGCGACCCTTACGAGATGCTCGCGGCGCTGCGCATCGAGCCCTGGGCGACGGTGGTGCTGACGGCTCCGCGCCCGGAGTTTCCCGGACTCTGCCGCGCCGTGCGGCGACTGGCCGCCCACGCGCGCCTTTACGTGCTGTGCCCCCCCGCCGCCGAGACCAACGTCCGCCGCCTCTGCCCCGGGGCCGTCGACGACTACTTCATCTGGCCGCCGACGCGAAGCGACCTGGCCCGCCTGGCTGCTCCGCAGGAACGGGCGCCCGCAACCGGCGGCAACGGACATGCCCTGACGGCACAGGAATCTGCAACCCTGCTCGCCGCCACCGCGGCGCCGGGCGAGATCGAGACCGCCGCGGCCACGCTCGTCGCCCAGCGTCTGGGCGTGGCAGGCCAGTGGTCTGACAGCGACGGCGCCGCCGACGGGGCGGTCTTGCTGACGGGCTGGTCGGGGCGCGGTCAGCGGGTGTTCCGCTCCGCAACGCCCGTGCCCGCATCGAGCGGGGCGTTTCTCCAAGCCCTTCAGGCGATGGTGGCGCCGCTGACGAAGATGGCGGCCCGCACCGAGGCCCTGGCACAACTTGCCATGACGGACCACCTGACTGGGGCATACAACCGCCGCTATTTCTACCAGGTGACCGATCAGGTCCTCGCCCGCGCCGCCCGCCAGAACCTGCGGGCCAGCCTGCTGCTGTTCGACATCGACGACTTCAAGCGATACAACGATACCTACGGACACGCCGTCGGCGACCATATCCTCCAGCAGGTCGCGGCGCTGATGAAGACGATCACTCGCGGACATGATATCGTCGCCCGCATCGGCGGCGACGAGTTCGCCATCCTGTTCTGCGACGAGGAACAACCGCGCGAGAGCACCAGCCACCCGCCCGAGAGCGCCTACGTGCTGGCCGACCGATTCCGCCGCGCCGTCGAGAGCCACGCCTTCCCCGACCTGGGCCCGCATGCCAAAGGCACGCTGACCATCAGCGGCGGTCTGGCCGCCTTCCCCGCCGGCGGCGCCACCTGCCGAGAACTGCTCGCCACCGCCGACGCCGCCCTGCGCCAAGGCAAGTCCGCCGGCAAGAACATCATCCGCCTCATCGGACAGTAGCACGGGCATCCTGCCCGTGAGCAGCATGGGCGTCTTGCCCATGCTCCCCGTCTTTTGAGCACGGGCGAACGCCCGTGTCACGAATCACATTTCGGACGTCGGTCCAACCAGACGAACGCCCTGCTCGCGCAGCGTGTGGATCCAACCCGCGACCGTCTCATCCGTCGGCGCCTGCGGCGGCGAGTCCGGGTGCCATGGCGGCCGTTTCTCAGCCGCCATGTCGGCAAAGGCGTGATCGAGCCCCAATCGCGCCAGCTTGCTGGTGCCCAGGCGGTGGTAGGGAATAACCTCGGCGCCCAGCAGATTGGGCATGGCGGCTGCGAGCTGCGCCACGGCCGAAAAGTGCTCGGGGCGGTCGTTGAGCCCCGGGACGATCGGAAGGCGCAGGAGTATCTTCGCGCCGGTTTCGTACAGGGCACGAAGATTCGCCAGGATCAACCCGTTGCCCATGCCGGTGAACTGCTCATGGCGGGCGGAATCGGTCTCCTTCACATCGTACAGCCACAAGTCCACCAGTCCCTGCACGCGGGCGAAATGCTCCCACCGCACCTGTCCGCACGTCTCGACGGTCGTGTGCAGGCCGGCGGCCTTGGCGGCAGACAGCAGCGCCGCGGCGAAGTCGACCTGCAGCAGCGGCTCGCCGCCGGAGAGCGTAATGCCGCCGCCTGAGGTTTCATAGAACGGGCGATCGCGCAGGACTTCGTCGAGCACCTCGGCGACGGTGGCGTCGTGGCCGATCAGTTCTAGCGCGCCGGCGTAGCACTCTTCGGTGCAGGACCCGCACGCGCGGCAGAGCTTGCGGTCGAGGGCGTGCGTGTCGCCATGCCTCCCGTGGGCGTTTTGCTTGCAGACGCGGAAACAATATCCGCAGCCGATGCACTTGGACGGATCGAACGACAGCACCGGCTGGAGCTCGATGCCCTCGGGATTGTGGCACCACACGCACCGCAGCGGGCAACCCTTGAAGAATACGGTGGTGCGAATCCCCGGGCCGTCATGGATGCTGAACCGCTGGACCTGGAAGATGCGGCCGGCGATTTCGGATTGCGGATTTCGGATTGCGGATTCCATCATTCATCCTGGGTGCCATGTTAGCGGTCGAGCTTGCTCGACGCTTTCGCGAAAACGCGCGGGGCAAGCCCCGCCGCTAACTTTGGCGATTCGCTACTTCTCCATCTCCAACTCATACTTAAACCCGCCGGCGCGGTTCAGGAGCGGTTCGAGCACCGAGGCGAAATGCTGCGCCCGGCGCGCGGAAGCCTCAGGCGTATAGGCCGAGGGATTCCAGCAGTAATCGGCAAGGCTGGCCCAGACCGCTCCGGCCGGCGCGGGCACAGTGCCCTCGACGCATATTGCATCGGGGGTGCCTTCGGCCGGCTTGTGCAGTCGGGCTGCGTCGAAAACCGTCCTCTTTTCGCCATCGACCGTCACGTCGGCGGTCGTTGCCGAAAGATCCTTCACCACCAGCTCAGGCTTGGGGCTGTTCCTTGCCGCCGGGGCCTGAGGCGACGGAGCGATCGGGCTCAGTCGAAGAAGCGGCAGGACTTGCACAGCGCCTTTGGGCTTTGACGCCGGATCGACCACGCGCGTGGCGATCGCCGGCCAATCGGCGATCGTTGCCCCGGGGGCGGCGAGGCCTTCCTCGCCGCGACTGATGAGCTGCACCAGCGTACACAGGCCGTAATACAGCCCCAGCGGCGTCTGGGCCTGCAGCGTGATCGTCGTCTTGTCCTCCTTCGACGCCAGGGCCAGAACGTATCCCTGATCGAGTTGCTCTTTCGTGAGTGAGGCCTTGGGGGCCGCTGCCGCGACCGCCTTGGCGAAGGCGGGCGCGTCGAGCCTGGTGATTGTCAGCATCGCCCCGGCAGGATCGGCCGCACGGGTGAGCTTCGATTCAACTTTGGACAGGCCTTTGGCCAGCAGATCGAGCCCCGCCGCCAAGGCCGGTTCCTCGGGTTTGACGCCGACCAGGGTGAGGGAGATTCCTTCGTCGGCCGGGCCTAACGTAATGTCTTCCTTGCCGCCGGCGACCACTTGCGGGGCCGGAAGCACCAGGGCGACGGCAGTAGGCGGGTCTTGTGCCACGGCGATGGCCGCCGAAGCAGCCATCGCGGCGGCTATCAACACGATTCGCATATCTGCCTCCGTTGAAGCATTTTCAATCCTGCGAGGGCAAGATGCCCTCGCCACGCGCGGGCGAGACGCCCGCGACACGTTCGATGAGCCTCTTGATGATCTCCGGCGTCAGCTCGCGCAGCGAATCGACGACCAAGCCGGCGCCGCGGGCCAGTTCCTCGCGCGGCGCGGTGCCGGTGATGGCAATGGCGGCCATGCCCGCCCTCCGGGCGGCCTCGATTCCGGCCGGGGCGTCCTCGACCACCGCACAGCGGCACGGCGGCAAGGCGAGTTTATCTGCGGCCTTGAGGAAGACCTCCGGGTCCGGCTTGCCGTGCGTGATGTCCTCGCGCGTGACGGTGACGTTGATGTGGCGGCTTCCGGGGAGGTTCTCTCGCACCACCTGGACGTTTCCCGGCGGCCCGGACGAACCGATGGCCATGACGAACCCCGCCGCGTGCAAGGCCTCGATCAGCTCGTGCGCGCCATCCATTTCAGGGAACTTTTCCGCCAGAATCTGCCGGTAAAGATGCTCCTTCTCGTGATCCCACTGGGTGACTTGCTCGGCGCTGGTGACGACGGAACCCCACAGGCGATGGATGATGTCGCGGCTGGTGCGGCCGAACGTGGCGGCGAACTGCGGCTCGGTCATGTCCTGCCCGTGCCGGCGGGCCATCTGCCGCCAGGACTCGAAATGCGCCTGGTAGCTGTCGACGAGCACGCCGTCCATGTCGAAAATCACCGCGTAGTCGCTCATGATCGCTCCGGTTGGGACCCGCACCATAGCCGCCCGCCGACAGGATTTCAATGAAGACCTTCGGCCGCGACTTGCCCCACTCAAGGTGAGAATTCTTCGCCAGTCGGCAATCCGGCTGGCCGGGGCGGCCGAGCGATGCCGATATTGAATCATGAACCTCTCTGGGGTACCCTATGGGGTAGCCGAATGTATCCTATGATGGAGTGAGGCCCGATGGATGCGGGTCGCGGGAAGGAATCGACGGATTTTTGACTTAAGGAGATGTCGCGTGAACATCATCGTCAACGCCAGGCACATGGACGCCACCGACCCGATCAAGGATTATGTCCAGGCCAAAGTGGCCAAGCTGGAACGTCTGTACGACAACATGCAGTCCATCGAGGTGATTCTGGACATCGAGGCCGAGCAGCCCAAGGTCGAGATCATCGCCACCGCCCGCCGCAAGAATACCTTTGTGGCGACGCATCGCGGGGAAGACATGTACGCCTGCGTGGATCAGTGTCTGGACAAGGTTTCGCAGCAGGTCCGCCGTCATAAAGACCGTGTCCGCGACCGCCAGGGACCTTCTCACGAACAGAGCCTGGCCCAGGAATAAGTTCCCGGCGATTGCGGATCTGGGATTGATCCACGAAAATCGCATTTCTGCTACTGGAACGTGGCACGGCGTTCGTGTAGATTAGAGTCGCTTTTTGAACATTACCGCCCGCCCCGGCGAGCGGTGCAGCGACTTTCGCAGGAGCATGGAATGAGACTGTCCGACATCATGGTCACCGATGCTATTGTTCCCGATCTTGCAGCTAAGACCCGTGACGAGGCTATCGCAGAGTTGGTGACCGCTCTGGCCGCCGCGGGGGCTGTCAGCAAAAAGGCCGCACCCGATATCACCCGCCTGGTGCTGGCCCGCGAGGCCCAGGCCACCACGGGAATCGGCAAGGGAGTCGCCTTGCCGCACGCCAAGCTGCCGGGAATCAAGAAGCCCCTGGCCACGATCGGCTGTTCGCATGAAGGCATCGAGTTCAACGCCCTGGACTCCAAGCCCGTTTACTCCGTCATCCTGCTGCTGTCGAGCCCCGACAACCCCGACGAGCACCTTCAGGCCATGGAGACCATCTTCCGCCACGTCCAGCGCGATATTTTCCGAAAATTCCTGCGTCAGAGCGAGACGCGCCAGGCCGTGATCGACCTGCTGACCGAGGCCGACGAACTGAGTTAGGCGGACGGGCATTTGGACACCGTGGAACGAGAAGTCGAAATCGTTAATAAGTACGGCCTGCATGCCCGACCGGCGATGCAACTGGTCGAGCTGGCGAACCGTTTCGCCAGCAAGATCGAAGTATCCAATGGATCCCTGAGCGTCGACGCCAAGAGCATCATGTCCGTGATGCGCCTGGCGGCCGTCAAGGGAACGCTGCTGAAAATCACCGCCGACGGCGACGATGCGCCCGATGCCGTCGAGGTGCTGTCGGACCTGGTGTCCAAGGGCTTCGGTGAGATGGAAGAGGAGCCGGCCAAGTAGCCCCGTGCCGATCGCCTGCTCTTGCGTCGCTGAGCCTGTTTGAACTGGTAGATGAAGACAAAAAAAGGCATTGGAGTTTCGCCCGGCGTGGCCATCGCCCCGGCGGTGGTGGTCGACACCGAGGAGTTCGATGTTCCGGAACGTCATGTTTCGGAGGATCTGACGCAGGCTGAGCTCGTCCGCCTGCGGCGGGCCTGTGACGTCTCACGCAAAGAAATCCGCACCCTTCAGGAACAGACCGCCAAACAGATCGGCAAGGAAACCGCCAGCATCTTCGACTTCCACCTGGGCCTGCTCAACGATAAGGTCCTGCAGAAGAAGTTCTCCGACGCCATCAGCATCAGCCGCGTGACGGCCGAATATGCCGTCGCCACCGTTCTGCGAGCGTACGCCAAAGACTTCCTGGCGATGCCCGAGTACCTCGCCGACCGCGTCAAGGACATCTACGACATCGAGAAACGCCTGCTGCGAAACCTCATTGGGCAGCGACGCCAGTCCCTGACGCAGCTCAAGAAAGACCGCAACGTCCTGGCCCACGATCTGACCCCCTCCCAGACCGCCTGCATGGACCGCGACCACGTGCAGGGGCTGGCCATCGACGCCGGCGGGGCCACCAGCCACACCGCCATCGTCGCCAAGGCGCTGGGGATACCGGCCGTGGTGGGGCTCAACGACGTCACCGCGGCCGTCAGCACCGGCGACACCGTGATCATCGACGGCACGCGCGGCATGGTGATCATCAACCCCGACGAAGCCACCATCGAGAGCTACCGCATCTACGCCCAGCAGCAGGTGCAGTTCATCCACAGCCTCGACGCCCTGCGCGACCTGCCGGCCATCACGCGCGACGGGCACGAAGTCACGCTGCTGGGCAATATCGAGTTTCCCGGCGAAGTGGCCGCCGTGCTCGAAAAAGGCGGACAGGGCATCGGCCTCTACCGAACCGAGTTTCTGTACCTGGGCACCGATAAGGAACCTACCGAGGCCGACCACTTCCACGCCTACCGCGAGGTGCTGACGCTGTGCGAGGGTCGCCCGGTGACCATCCGCACGGTGGACCTCGGGGCCGACAAGTACACCCAGCAGCGTGCCCGCGCCCCGGAACGCAACCCCTTCCTGGGCTGCCGCAGCATCCGCTACTGCCTGCAGAACCTGCCGATGTTCAAGACGCAGTTGCGTGCGATTTTGCGTGCCAGCATCGGCAGCCGCGTCTCGATGCTCTTTCCGCTGATCACCAACCTGCTGGAGCTGCGCCAGGCCAAGACCATCGTCCGCGACGTGATGGAAGACCTCGAAGAGGAAGGCATCGAGTACCGCTCCGACATCTCCATCGGCATGATGGTCGAGACGCCCTCGGCGGCGCTGATGTGCGATTCGTTCGCAAAAGAAGTCGACTTCTTCTCCCTGGGAACCAACGATCTGGTACAATACACCCTGGCAGTGGACCGCGGCAACGAGCGCGTGGCCTCGCTGTTCAGCGTCGCGCACCCGGCGGTGCTGCGGCTGATCAAGCAGGTCATCCGCGCCGGGCAGCGGCACGGGATCCCCGTGAGCCTCTGCGGCGAGATGGCCGGCGATCCCCAGTATACGCTGCTGCTGCTGGGACTGGGGCTGAGGTGCTTTTCCTCCAGCCCGCCGGCGATCCCGGAAGTGAAAAAAATTATCCGCTCGGTGACCCTGGAACAGGCCGCCGAGGTGGCCCGGCGAGTCATGAGCTTCGACTCCGACAAGGAAATCATTAATTACCTGCGAGTCGAAACCCGCCGCGTCCTACCGGAAATGTATTCGGACTGAACTATGGAGTGCGGCGGCCTCAGCCGCCGCTTTGGATGTTTTTCGATAGGCAAAAGCCCCTCCGCCGCCGAACAACATCCAAAGCGGCAGCTTTAGGCTGCCGCACTCCAAAAGAAACATAGCGGCGGCAGCGCCGCCGAACAATATTGACCGCGTTGCGGCGCCTGAAAACCCGCCGCGGGAAGCGAAACGGAAAGGTAATATTTCGTTGGCGTATCGATGGGCCATTCGGTTGGCCATTGAGGGCGATCTCCGCTTCATCTCGCATCACGACTGCATGCGTGCCGTCGAGCGGGTCGCCGCAAGGGCGCAACTGCCTGTTCGCAGTACACAAGGGTTTAACCCAAGGCCGATTTTTTCTCTGGCCCTGCCCCGCCCGGTGGCTGTCGCTACGCGCGCGGACCTGCTGGTGCTGACGCTGGACGAACCGGTCGAGCCGGATGACCTCACCGCCCGCCTCAACGCCGCCGCCCCGCTGGGCATGCACTTCGATCAGCCCCGCCCCCTGCAAGGCAAAGCCTGCCCCCAACCCCAGCGCATTGACTATGAACTGGATTTGCGCGAGCGTAGCATGGGCGTCCCGCCCATGCATGAAAAACAAATCCAAGAGCATGGGCGAGACGCCCATGCCACCCCAGACCACGGGCAAGATGCCCGTGGAACGCACGGGCGAGACGCCCGTGCTACGGCTGACGCCCAGGCGCGCCTCGCGGCTGTGTCGGCTAGAATTGCCGAGCTTCGCTCCGCCCATGCCTGGACCGTGCTGCGGAAAACTTCCGTCAAGCACGGCCGCGGATGGCGCGAAACCCCTATTGATTTGAAACCACTTGTCGGCCGGTTGGAACTGGTTGACGCAACCTTATTGATGACGCTGCAGCCGGCTGGGGCCTTGTGGCCGCGACCCGGCGAGGTGCTGGAACTGCTGGGATTGGACGGTCGAGTCGACCTGGCCAACCTGGTGCGAACGGACGTGGAGTTCATGTTCGACCGTGTCGCGGACGTCTCGTCCGCGCATAGCGAGGGCGTCTCGCCCTCGACGGACGAACAAGACGCGGACGAGACGCCTGCGACACGTTCGGAGCCCGGCAATGGAGCGTCGCGCGGCGACGAAGATCGCCGCAGAGAGTAATGGAGAACGTATGTCGAAGCAGATGTTGATCAACACCGTCGAAGGCCAGGAATGCCGCATCGCCATTGTCAGCGATGGGCGACTGGAGGAACTTTACGTCGAGCGGGCCTCAAACGTCTCGCACGTGGGCAATGTGTACAAGGGGCGCGTGATGAACGTCGAGCCGTCGATCCAGGCGGCGTTCGTCGATTTCGGACTGGCCAAGAACGGATTCCTGCACATCTCGGACCTGCACCCGCAGTATTTCCCCGAAGGGCAGTCGGCCGACACCGAGGCCGTCGGGCGCAAGCGGGCCCACCGCCACCGCCCGCCGATCCAGGAATGCCTGCGCCGCGGGCAGGAAGTGGTCGTGCAACTCACCAAGGAAGGCATCGGCACCAAGGGCCCGACGCTGACGACGTACCTGTCGATCCCCGGGCGGCTGCTGGTGATGATGCCCGGAATGAGCCGCATGGGCGTCTCGCGCAAGATCGAAGACGAGGAGATGCGCGCCAAGGCCCGCGCCGCCCTGGCCGACCTGGAAATGCCCGAGGACATCGGCATCATCGTCCGCACGGCAGGCATCGACCAGCCCAAGAAAGAACTCAAGCGCGACCTGGCGTTCCTGACGCGCCTGTGGAAGGCCATCGAAAAGCGTATCGCCACGGACAAGGCGCCCTGCTCGCTGTACGAGGAGTCGGACCTGGTCTCGCGGACGCTGCGAGACATCTACAATATCGACATCGACCGCATCATCTGCGACAGCGAGACCGTCGCCGCCCAGGTCAAGACGTTCCTGGACATGGTCATGCCTCGCACCAAGCACGTCATCGAGGTCTACCGCGGCAGCGGCGGGCTCTTTCATGACACCGGCCTGGACGACGAGATCGAAAAGATCCACGCCCGCCGCGTCGAGATGGCCATCGGCGGATCGCTCGTGATAGACCAGGCCGAGGCGCTGGTGGCTATCGACGTCAACTCCGGACGGTTCCGCAAGACCTCCGACCCCGAGTCGACGGCGTTCAAGATCAACATCGAGGCCGCCGCCGAAGCCGCCCGCCAGATCCGCCTGCGGGACCTCGGCGGCGTGATCGTGATCGACTTCATCGACATGCGGGCCGAGAAGAACAAGCGCGCCGTCGAGAAGGTCCTCAAGGACGGGCTCAAGACCGACCGCGCCAAGAGCAAAATCCTGCGCATCAGCGCCTTCGGGATCGTCGAGATGACCCGCCAGCGCGTCCGGCACTCGCTGACGCACAATATCTATCGAACCTGCCCGCTCTGCAATGGCGACGGGCTTATCAAGAGCAACGAATCGCTGGCCCTGGAGGTGCTGCGACACCTCCAGCGTGCCTGCGCCAACTCCGAAGTCTTCCAACTCACCGTCGCCGTCTCGCCGTCAGTCGCCGAGCACCTCGCCAACGCCTGCCGGCGCCAGCTCTATGCCCTCGAGACCCGCTTCGACAAGAAGATTACCATTGTGGCCAAGCCCGACATGGCCGGAAGCCAGGTCGCCATCACCGCCGCCAACGGACGCGGCAGCGAGGTCGCCTGGGATATCCGCCCCAGCGGCGGATGGAAGACCCTCCATACCGAAGCCCTGGCCGGAGCGGCCGCCGCCGGTGAACTCGAACCTTACGAGGAAGAACCCGAGGAAGAAGAAACGACGCCGGCAATGGAAATCTCCAGCGTCGAAGAGATCGGTCCCGGCGCCAGTGAGTTTCCGGAAGAACCCGCGCCGCCCGAGCCCGCAGAAGGCGAGCCCGCCGCCCAGCCCGCAGCCGCCAAGAAGTCCCGCCGCGGCCGACGTGGCCGGCGACACAAGGGCCCCCGCGCGGACCAGGCACAGGCGCCCGAACAGACGAAAGAGCAAGCTCCCGCCGAGCCCCCCGCCGCTGCTGAGGAACACGTCCCCGTCGCGGCAGAAACCGAGCAGACGCCGGATGGCGCCGCTACCGCGACGCACAAGAAGTCCCGCCATCGCCGACGACGTCGCTCAAAGAGCGCCCCTGCGGCAGGGGTCCCCGAAGCCCCGGACAGCGCCGCCCCGGAACAATCCGCCGCCACCGCGAAAGCGGAAAAGCCCCCCGCGCGCGAAGAAGCGCCCGAGGACCCCAAGCAGCAGGAATACAACGCCAAGCTGGCCGCCGCACTGCTCGCCGAGCGGAAACCACTCTCGCAGGAAGACCAGGACGCCAAAGCCCGCTTCAGTCCGGCCGAGCTGCTCGCCGGCGAGCACCACAAAGGCCAGACTCCCAAAGCAGACACAGAAGATTGACGATCCGTCACGCCCAGCGCGCGCCTAGGTGCCGTGGCGCGCAGGGCCCAAGGCCCGGAGAGCCACGATCTCCGATCTACCCGCGCGTGGCTGTCGGGCCCAAGCCCTCCCGCCACCGCACCCAATAAAAGGATGAGAACCATGCCAAGATGCATTCTGTTGCTCGCCGCGTTATTCACTCTGTCGTCCGCCATGACGGCTGTGCAGGCCCAACACGGGCCAACCGCAGACCAGCTTGAGGCCCGCTGCGCCGAGGGTAGCTTCGGTGGGGCCAAGACTGAAACGCTCCCCGCCAAGTGGGAGTTCAGCTCCGACGGCGGCAAGACGTTCGGCCCCATGCCCGCCGCGTTCGGCGTCAATCCCAAACAAATCCTGACAGCCCGCGCGACGTTCCCCGTCAATGACCCTGCTGCCGTCGCCGCGCTGTGGGTGATCTTCGACGAACCCAAAGGCGGAAAGACCCCGGGCGCCTTCGCCACTTGCGGTCACGAAAACGTCGGCGACGGCGAATGCGGCGCCAGCCCGCTCTGGACGCACGTGGTCGTCACGCTCAACGGCAAGACCCCGCAAGGGCCGCTGCCTGGCATGATGTACCACGCCCTGCCGGTGCAGACGACCGGCCTGCTGACCAAGGGCGACAACACGCTGACCATCAGCGGGCCGCTGTCGGCTTTGGGCGGGATCACGCAGGTCGCACTCAAGCCGCTGCAGCTCATCGCCGCAGTGCCGGGCAAGGCCGTCATTCGCAGCGGGCCGATCCTCGGCCACTTCGGCGACGACTTCTTCAGCGTCACCTGCCGCACCGGCCTGCCCGCCGCCGTCACTGTCACGGCCACCCCTGTCGAGCCGGCCGGGGCGGCATCCAGCGCGACTTCGCCGGTGGATTTGTACCACCGCCTGAAGGTGACCCTGCCCAAGGGCACGCGCAAGTTCACGTACACCGTCATCAGCAAGCTTGGCGACATGATCGACAGCAAGGGTCCCTTCACGGTCTCGCTGCCGGCGTCCGACGCCAAGACGCTGCGCGTGGTGACGTACGGCAATTCGCGCGGAAACTACTACTCCTGGACGAAGGCCTCGCTGTACGCCGACGGCATGCTCAAGTGCAAACCCGACATCTTCGTACATCTCGGCCAAGTGATGGAGTTCGCCTCGTGGGACTTCCAGTGGGACGTGTTCTACCTGGACAAGTTCGCGCAGCTCATGGCGACGGTGCCGACATACCTGGCCCCCGATGGCGGCGACCACACCGGCCTGACGCTCAAGCTGTTCTCGACGCCGGCGGCCGACGAGCAGAATCTCACCTGGACGCAGGCGTTTGGCCCGGTGCGGCTGATCGGCATCGACGGGATCTGGGACTGGTCCGCCGCCTCGGCCAACGCCAAATGGCTCGAGCGCGTACTGAAGGATTCGCGGGAGAAATACATCCTGGCGTTCAACCACTTTCCGGGCTACTCGACCGGCCAGCAGAGCCGCCCGCGCGGCGGGTCGATGTGGACGCCGCTGCAGCAGTGCCGCGACACCATCTGCCCGCTGCTGGGCAAGTACAAGGCCGCTGCGATCGTCTCGGCGTTCGACTACCACTATGAGCGCGTCGAGCCGACGCCGGACAAGGGCGTTACCAGCATCATCGCCGGCGCCGGCGGGGCAAAGACATACCGCCAGAGCAACCGCGCCTCCGCCAACAACCCCTTCGCCAAGACCAGCGTCTTTCGCGAGCACACGCCCTCGTTCGTCTGCTTCGAAATCAGCGACAAAGAGTGCGTGATGAAAGCCTACAACCTGGCCGGCAAGGTCATTGACGAGAAAACGTTCGCCCCGCGGCAATAGGTGCTTGACGTGAGCGATAGCCAGTCCGAGCAATCCGCAATGGGTCGCGGGCGAAGCAGCGCGCTGCAATCTCCGCTGTGAACTGTCCGAGCTAGAATGATTTGATACAGGAGGGAAGACCCATGAGTACCATAGAGACAGCTACCGAACAGGCCCTGGAGCAGGGTTTGATGATTACGCGAACGTACAACGCTCCGGCCGGGCTGGTGTTCGACGCCTGGACGCAGCCGCAGCGCGCGATGCGATGGTGGGGGCCTCGCGGATTCACCACGCCCATCTGCCAGATCGACCTGCGCCCCGGCGGGCGTTATCTCAACTGCATGCTCTCGCCGGAAGGCGTGGAGTATTGGTCGCAAGGCGCGTTTGAAGAGATCGTCCCCAACGAGCGGCTCGTCTACACTGACAGCTTCGCCGACGAAGAAGGCAACGCCGTTTCGCCTGAGGCTTACGACATGCCCGGCTGGCCTGAACAGACTCGTGTGGCGGTCACGTTTGCCCAGCAAGGCAATACGACCACACTGACGTTGCGGCACGGTCCAATCGAACCTGGACCGCTGCGCGACATGTGCCTGAAGGGCTGGAACGAGTCCCTGGACAAGCTCGGCGAATACCTGGCCGAGGCGCAGGGGGACACGTCCGGTCAAGGGGCTGCCTCCGCCGCCGTCAGCAACGCGGGCGTCAAGGCTGTTCCCGAGGGGCATCATACTGTGACGGCGTATCTGGCTGTTCGCGACGGCGTGCGCGCCCTGGAGTTCTACAAAGTCGCCTTTGGGGCGACGGAAATCTATCGCTTGATGATGCCCGACGGACGGCTGGGGCACGCGGAGATTTGCATCGGCGACTCGGTGATCATGCTCAGCGACGAGTTCCCCGAGTACGGCGGCAAATCGCCTCAGACATTGGGCGGTTCGCCGGTGAGCTTGCACCTTTACGTCGAGGACGTCGACGCGTTGTTCAGCCAAGCGCTAGCTGCCGGCGCCAAGGAACACAAGGCGGTCATGGACCAGTTCTATGGTGACCGCAGCGGCCAGTTGGAAGATCCCTTCGGACATCTGTGGTGGATTGCCACCCACAAAGAAGACGTGGGCCCGGAGGAGTTGGAGCGTCGCGTCAAGGCGATGTCCGCATAGGCAGCCGCTAATGAGCCGGCTGCTCAGACGGCGGAGGCTCCAATTTCACGGCGTGCTTCCTCGGGACAATGCCACGCCCGGCTTGGCGGGCGTAGATATGGGTCACTTGCGCGCCAAAATAGAAGATCATCATCGTGTAGTAGATCCACAGCAGCATAATCGCCAGCGATCCGGCGGCGCCATAGGCGGTTGTGGTCGAGGCGCGGCTGAGATACATCGCGATGCCGAAGTTACCCACCAGGATTAACACGCCGGTGATAAAAGCCCCCAGCGACGCGTCGCGCCAGGTCACCCTCGCATCGGGAAGCACCTTGAATGTCAGCGCTACCAGCAGCGTCAGCAGCGCCAACTGCACCGCGTAGCCCGCGACCTTCCAGAGAACCGCCGCCACCGGCGACGTCGAAGCCGGCAGCAGCGACCGCAGCGCCTGGAGCAACGATGTTGACGCCATCGAAGCCACCACCAGCCCCCCCAGGACCAGGATCATCAGGAAGCTTGCCAAACGCTGGAGGATGAAGCTCAGCAGCGCCTTGCGCGGCTTGGCCTGAACCTCCCAGATCACATCCATTGCCTCCTGCATGACGCGAAAGACGGCACTGGCGCCGACCAGCAGCAGCGCCGCGCCCAAGGCCACCGCTAACGGACCGCTGCTATCCTGCTGGGAGTTCTGCAGAACGTCCTGGACAAGCTTTGCCGCCTCGGGACCGATGTGCCGGCCCATCTGGCTGGTCAGTTCGCCCCGTGCCGCCGCCGGACCGAAGAAGATGGCGGCGGCGGCAACGGCCGCCACCAGCAGCGGCGCCAGCGAGAGCATGGCGTAGAAAGCGGTAGCGGCCGCCAGACGCGGCGCCGAAACGCTGATGAACCCGCTGACGCTTTCCTTAATGAGCGGCCAGATTTTCACTCGCATGGGAGGTCCTCGCGGCCCGGCACTGGAATTGTAGAGCCCCGGCGCCGGCGGTTTAACGCTGCTGCGCGCCGCCGGGGAGAGAATACAGCCGCCCCGTCGCCGCGGCAAGCCTCTCGCCCTGCGGGCCCGGCGCCGGCATCCTGTTTTCGCACATGCGTCTATTGTCTGAGACGGCAGCGGCTCTATAATGCATCGCGTGAAAGTTATCGCCATGATCAACCAGAAGGGCGGCGTGGGAAAGACCACCTCCGTAGTCAATCTCGGAGCTGCCTTGGCCACCGCGGCACGCGACGTCCTGCTGATCGACATGGACCCCCAGTCCCACATGACCCTGCACCTGTCCTCCGAACCGCCGGAAGGGTCTTCTGTCTATGACCTGCTGACGCAGCAGGCCTCAATCGACGCCGTAACCGTCAAGGCCGCCGATCATCTCTGGATGGCCCCGGCCGTCATCGATCTGGCCGCGGCTGAAATGGAACTGACCGGAGTTCCGGGGCGCGAGCAGATTCTGCGAAAGGCGCTGGCGGCCGCGGACGAGCGGCGGTGGGACTTCGTGCTGATCGACTGCCCGCCGAGCCTGGGGCTGCTGACGCTCAACGCCCTGGCGGCGGCCGACGAGGTCATCATCCCGCTGCAGCCTCACTTTCTGGCTTTGCAGGGGCTGGGCAAGCTGCTCGAGACCATTTCGCTGGTCCAGCACCGGATCAACCCCAGGTTGCGCGTCGGCGGCGTCATCCTCTGCATGTACGAGCACAACACGCGGCTGGCCGGCGAGGTCGTGGCCGACCTCGAGGCGTTCTTCGCAGCCGCCAAGGGCACCAACAGCCCCTGGTCGCGCGCCCGCATCTTCAAGAGCATCATCCGCCGCAATATCAAGCTGGCCGAAAGCCCCTCCTTCGGCCAGACGATCTTCCAGTACGAGCCCGCCTCGCACGGGGCGGCCGACTACGCCTCCCTGGCCTGCGAGTTCATCGAGTGGGACAAGCTCCGCCGCCAGGAAGATGATGCCCCGCCCCCCGACGCCACCGCCGCGGCGCCGGCAAACGTGGCCGCCGATTTGACATGACGCGCCGCCTCTGGCAAAAACTCCTGTTGGTCTTCTGCGCCGGTGGATGGGCCGCTGCGTTCATCGTCACACACCTGCCTGCCCAGGACATTCCAAGTCTGCAGGCCGGCGACAAGGTGCTGCATGTTACCGGGTACTTCCTTATCGCCTGCGCCTTTGGAGCGGTTCTCATCGCCCACGGCGTGCGCCCCCTGCGGCGAGCGATCATCATGATCGTCACCATGGGTGCATACGGCATTTTTGACGAACTGACGCAGCCTCTGTTTGGCCGTAGCGCCGACAGTATCGACTGGTTCGCCGACATGGGCGGGACGATCCTGGCGGTACTGGTGCTGCAGACGGTCACGATGTTCTTCAGAAAGAAAATCTCGCAACCGTCCCGGATTATTTGTTAGCGGTCAAGCCCGCCACGGCGGATCTTCGACTTGCCCGATGCGGTTGTTTCCCCGACCGTACGCGCGGGGCAAGCCCCGCCGCTAACAAAACCCATCATTCCAGTATTCCAATATTCCATTCCTTCCCGTGCTATTCCCCGAACCCCGCCTCGGCGATCTCGATGGCGCGCAACAGGGCTTTAGCCTTGTTGATCGTCTCCTGGTACTCGGTTTCGGGCACCGAGTCAGCGACGATTCCGCCGCCGGCCTGCAGGTAGACCTTGCCGTTGCACGCCACCATCGTGCGCAGGGCAATGCAGGTATCCATGTTGCCGCTGAAGTCGACATAGCCGACGGCCCCGGCGTACGGTCCGCGTCGCGTGGGCTCGAACTCGTCGATGATCTCCATCGCGCGGATCTTGGGCGCGCCCGAAACGGTGCCAACCGGCAGGGCCGCCCGCAGGGCGTCGAAGGCGGTCTTGCCCGGCGCGAGGCGGCCTTTCACGTCCGAGACGATGTGCATGACGTGGCTGTAGCGCTCGACGGACATCAGGTCGGCCAGCTCAATGCTGTTGGGCACGGCAACCCGGCCGACGTCGTTGCGGGCCAGGTCCACCAGCATGATGTGTTCGGCGCGTTCCTTGGGGTCGGCCAGCAGTTCGGCCTCGAGGGCCTTGTCTTCCTCTTCGGTGGACCCGCGCGGGCGCGTTCCGGCCAGCGGACGATTGGTCACCACGCCGTCCTCGACGCGGCAGAGAATCTCCGGGCTGCTGCCGACCAGCGTCAACTCGGGCATCTTCAGCAGGAACATGAACGGCGAGGGGTTCACCACGCGCAGGGCCCGGTAGATGCTGAACGGGTCAGCCGAGGTCTCGACGGTCAACCGCTGCGAGGGCACGACCTGGAAGATGTCGCCGGCGCGGATGTACTCCTTGCACGCGTTGACAACGCCCATGTACTCGCTCTTGGTGATGTTGCTCTTGAAAGGCTTCTGGGGCAGTCCTTCGAGCGAGAACTCCCCCACCGGCTGAGCCGGGCCCTCGCAGAGGCGCACGATCGTGCGCTCGATGGACTCGATCGCCAGGCTGTACGCTTCGCCGGGGTCGTCTTTGACGTAGGCGTTGGCGACGACCTTGATGGTCTTCGACACGTGGTCGAAAATCACCATCGTGCGGTACAGCCCGAACGCCAGGTCCGGCAGGTTGCGATCATCAGCGGGACCTTCACCGAGGTCTTCGTAATATCGCACCATGTCGTACCCGGCATAGCCGACAACGCCGCCGCTGAACCGCGGCAGGCCCGCCAGGTGTACCGGCTGGTACGGCTGGAGCATTCTCGCCAGTTCGGCCAGCGGGTCGTCGCTGTCGATTTCTTCGTTGCCGTCGTCACTGCAGATGCGCACGCTGCGGCGGTGGGCAGTGAACGTCGCCTCGGGGTCGGCGGCCACAAACGAATACCGCGCCACGCGCTCGCCGCCGACGACGCTCTCGAGCAGGAAGGCGTGCCCCGCCGGGGCGAACCCGCTCGGGCAGGCCAAACGGTGATAGGCCATCACCGGCGTCAGGGCATCGGCCAGGAGTTGGCGGTAGACGGGGATCGTGTTGCCCTTGTCACAGAGGATGCGGAACTGTTCGAAATTGGGATAATAGTGCTTCATCGCTGCACCTTCTTCGTGGCATGGGCGTCTCGCCCATGCGTGGCATGGCCGTCTCGGCCATGCATCTTCGCTGATCCGCCAAGAGCAGGGGCGAGACGCCCATGCCACTCACGGGCGGGACGCCCGTGCTACGGCTCATGCCCCCGCACGGTTTCCCAGCGTCTGCCACGCCAGCCCGGCCGCACCGATCGCCCCGGCGTCGTTGCCGAGCGTCGCGACGGTAAGCCGGGTCTTCACCTCGGTAATGGGCCAGTGGAACTTGTGCATGTAGGCCTCGACCGGCGCGCGGAAATCTTCGCCGGCCTTGGCCAAACCGCCCGAAAGCACGATCTCGCCGGGATCGAAGATGCGGCACAGGCTCACGCACGCCAGGCCCAGATAGTACGCCCCGCGGTCCCAGACCTCCGCCGCCACGGCGTCGCCGGCCAGCAACGCCTCGTGAACGTCCTTCGAATCCAGAGCGCCATTGGCGTCGAGGGTTTTCTTCATCGAGCTCTGGCGCCCGCCGCGGATCAGCTCGGCGGCATAGCGTGCGATGGCGGCCGCCGCACTGTATCGCTCCAGACAACCGTATTGTCCACAACCGCACTTTTCGCCGCCGGGCTGCACGATCATGTGCCCCAGTTCGGCGCCCATCTCGTGGCTGCCGTGGAGCACCTTGCCGTCGATGATGACCCCGCCTCCGACGCCGGTGCCCAGCGTCAGCAGCACCATGTCGCCGCTGCCGCGTCCGGCGCCGCAGATATATTCGCCGTAGCCGGCGGCGTTGGCGTCGTTTTCCAGGATTGCCGGCAGGCCCGTGGCGTCGGCGACCATGTCGCGAAGCGGCACGTTCTCCATGCCTGCCACGTTGGGCGTGGCGATGACGATGCCTTCGGAAATCTTCAGCGGTCCGGGCGAGCCGATGCCCACACCGACCACCTCGGCGCTGGTGAGGCCCTGCGCGTCCATGAGCTGACGCACGCCCTCGACGATGCGTCCGGCCACGGCCTCGCCGCCACCGGTGGGCGGAGTGGGAAGCTGCATGACTTTGCCCGCGGTCATGGCGCTATCGAGCAGGATGAACTTGATGAACGTTCCGCCCAGATCGACGCCGACGCAATAGGTGCTCATGTTCGTTGGGGTGTCCTGGATCATTGAAGATCGATCTCACTGATGGACCAGGCAGCGTTGCCCGGGATGACGGCCTTGATCTGCACGTACCGTGCCAGCACCGGGGTGATCATGGACACGATGGTGGTCTTTCGATTGCCCGGGCCCATCATGCGTTGGGTGTAGGTCTTGCCGTCGATGCTGGTCGCGACGGACAGGCGGCGGCAATAGCCCATTTCGTCGCCGTGTTCAAGGATGACCGTATTGAACATGCAGGTCTTGCCCAAGTCCAGCACGATCATGCTGTTGGCGTACAAAGCGCTCGAGACGGCTGCGGTGCCTCCGTTGCCGTCGATGGCGGCGGCGATGTCGCCCATGTCGCCCTTGATGGTCCAGGTGTTTCTGGGGCTGATGCGTGCGGCCGGAAATTTCGCCACCGCTTCGGTTTCGGGTTCACTGTCGCACCCGGCAACCCACAGCGCCGCGGCGCTCAGCCATGCAGTCAGCAGCAGTCTCAATGTCGGTGAATACATGGCCGCTATTATACGCGGCCGTGGCACAGGCTTTCCAGCCTGTGACTGCAGTGACCCAGCCTCAATGGCTGTGCCACGAATATGTTCAATTCGCGCGAACCTGGGGCACCTGCCGAGCGACTTACTGGTGCAGGAGGATGACTATACTTCCGCCTGAGGGAAGTGACACAGATGGCACGAAACATCGCGCGAAAATCCAAACGCACGGGCAAGTTGACGCAGCATCCCAACATCCCGGCCAAGCCGCTTGAAGAGCCCCAACCCAGCGTCGATCCCAGCGACGCCGGACCCAAAAAGGTCTTCGTGACGTGCTTCTATTGCGGCTACACGCCGAGCACGGTGCCCTCGGGCGGACGATGCCCCAAGTGCGGCAGTTCAAGCTGGGAACGCTACGCCCTATCCAAGCGGCTGCTTCCGGAAGACTTGGCAGTCTAGCACTCTTCTTACTGGCGGCAGCGGATTAAGCCGCAGGTGAACTTTGAGCGGCAGCCTATTTTCATCACCCGCCGGCGCGGGTACCATGGCCGCCTATGTCTGGATGGACGTACAATCAGAAGCTGATCGTCATCCTTGTAGTGTGGTTCGGGTTTAACCTGATCTCCGCCATCCGCGTGCTGACGCAGTTCCGCCGCGCAGGCCGATCTCGCGCCGCGGCCGTCTGGTTCGTCGTCACGCTGCTCTTCTCGGCGATCCCGTTTCTAGCCTTGGGCGTATATTACCGCGTGCGGTGGATCATCAAAGGCGACGAGGAAGAGGAAGAAGACCCGGACCACACCCCCGCCGCCTCGGGACCGCCCCGCTGCCCCCACTGCCAGGCGGTCCTCGCTCCCGACGACACCCAACCCCCGGGCAGACCCAGAACCTGCAGCCGCTGCGGCATGGCGCTGCGCGAGGACAATGTGGCATGAAGGCCGTCATTATCTCCGTCGGCGACGAACTCATTTCCGGCAAAACCGTCGACACCAATAGCGCCTATCTCGCCGATCAACTCACCCGCTGCGGCATTGCCACCATCGCCCACTGGACCGTCGGCGACTGCCAGAGCATCATCGCCAAGACGATTGCCGACGCGGCCGCCGTCGCCGAGATCGTGCTCGTCAGCGGCGGACTGGGCCCGACATCCGACGACGTCACCCGCCAGGCCCTGGCTGATGTCCTGGGCGCCGGTCTCCAGATCGACCCGCCCTCGCTGGAGGTTATCGAGGCGTTCTTTCGCTCGCGTGGGCTGACGATGGCCGCGACCAACCGCATGCAGGCGATGGTGCCCGTCGGCGCGCAGGCGCTGCCCAATTCGGCGGGCACGGCCCCGAGCATCGCCGCGGCGGTCGGCCAGGCGATGGTCTACGTCACGCCAGGCGTGCCGCACGAGATGAAGCGCATGTTCGAGCAGCAGATCGCCCCGCGCCTGCCCAGGTCCGGCGCGATCGTTCAGAAGGTGCTGCACACGTTCGGCCTGGGCGAATCGGCCGTCGGAGAAATGCTCGGCGAACTGATGACCCGCGACGGTCCGGTGCTGGTGGGCACGACCGTGGCCGCGGGGCTGGTTTCGATCCGCATCACCGCCAGCGCGCCCGACGCCGAAGAAGGCGCCGCGTGTGTCGAAGGGCTCTGTGTAAAGATCCGCCGGCGGCTGGGAGAGATTGTCTTCGCCGAAGACGAAGACAGCATGGCCGCCCTGATCGGCCAACTGCTCAAGAAAGCCGGCAAGACTCTCGCCACGGCAGAAAGCTGCACCGGCGGAATGATCGGCCAGATGATCACAGCAGTGCCTGGATCGAGCAGCTACTACCTCGGCGGAATGATCACCTACAGCAACGCCCTGAAGGTCTCGCTGCTGGGCGTCAGCGAGGAACTGCTCAAGTCCCACGGGGCCGTCAGCGAGCCCGTCGCCCGAGCAATGGCCGAAGGCTGCCGCGCCCGCACGGGCGCCGACTACGCGCTGTCCGTAACCGGCATCGCCGGCCCTGATGGCGGAACGGCAGAGAAACCCGTGGGCCTGGTGCACATCGCCATGGCTCATGCCGGTGGCACCGAACACATGCGATACGCCTTCCCAAGTTCACGCGAGATCGTCCGCCTGCGCGCGTCGCTTTCGGCGATGAATATGCTCAGGCTGCATCTTGAAAGGAAATGACTGGGTCTTCGGTTAGCGGCGAGGCTTGCCCCGGGAGCCTGGTTGCACGCGGACGCGCGGAGCAAGCTCCGCCGCTAACTGGTCTGATGGTGATTTGATTCTCCCCCCCGGTTCCTAGTTCCCTGCTCCCGGGTCCCTCTACCCTAGAACTCGTCCTCGTCGGACTCCATCGTCTCTTTCCAGAGCTCGAGGTTTTCGAGGTAGACGGCCGTACCGCGGGCGACGCACGTCAGCGGGTCGTCGGCGCGGATCACGCTCAGGCCGGTGGCGTTGGCCAGGACCGTGTCACAGCCTCGAAGCAGCGAACCGCCGCCGGCGAGGGTGATGCCGTTGTCGACGAGGTCCGCGGCCAGTTCCGGCTCGGCTTTTTCCAGCGTGCGGGTCACGCAGTCGATGATGGCGCCGACGGGTTCCTTCAGGGCCTCGCGAACTTCTTCGGAGGAGATGACGGCCTTGCGGGGCAGGCCCGAGATCATATCGCGGCCGCGGACTTCCATGGTGAGCTCCTGCTCCATGGGCGCGGCCGAGCCGATCTGGAACTTGACCTTCTCGGCGGTCTGTTCGCCGATCATCAGGTTGTAGGTGCGTTTCATGTGGGCGGCGATGGCTTCGTCCATATCGTCGCCGGCGACGCGGATCGACTCGCAGACGGAAATATCCGCCAGGGACATGATGGCCACTTCGGTCGTGCCGCCGCCGACGTCGACGATCATCGAGGCGGTGGCCTCGGTGATGGGCAGGCCGGCGCCGATACCGCAGGCCATCGGCTCTTCGACGAGGTACACCTTGCGGGCCCCAGCGCGTTCTGCCGAGTTAAGTACGGCGCGTTTCTCGACGGCGGTGATGCCCGAGGGCACGGCGATGACAACGCGGGGCTTGACCAGCGAGTGGCGCTTGTGGACCTTGCGGATGAAGTACCCCAGCATGGCCTCGGTGATATCGAAGTCGGCGATCACGCCGTCCTTCATCGGACGGATGGCGCTGATCGAGCCGGGGGTCTTGCCCAGCATTTCCTTGGCCACCAGGCCCACGGCGTTGCCGCCCTGGAGGACGCGGTTGGTGCCGCGCTTGACGGCGACCACGGAGGGCTCGTTGAGGACAATGCCCTGCCCGCGCACGCAGACGAGGGTATTGCAGGTACCCAAGTCGATGCCCATGTCCATCGAGAACAGGCCAAGTAGTGAGTCGAATATCATCGAGTTATGCCGTTCCGCACAGCCGGTGCGTCAACAGGGCGTCGAATCACACCCGGGCGCCGGGGGGCGTCCTGAAGATGTCCCAGAAGTTCATTGCGTATCCGTCAGGCGACATCAGGTTGTACATCACCAGGCCCACCGTCACAGCCAGCGTGACCGCCGCCAGGATGATCAGGAACGTGTAGATGTCCGACTGCGGCTTGACGGTTACAACCGGTTGGGAAGATCGTCCTTCAGTCATGGCAGCACCCTTACTGCTTCCGCAGCAGGTTAGTGGTCACTTTGTCACCCTGCTTGACGCCGGTGCGCTGCTCGAAGAGGGTGCCGGCCGACTGGTCAACGCCGACCTCCTGCACGCGCAGGTAGCCGACAAACTCCGAGCCGCGGAACACGATGAGCTTCATGCCCGGTCGCATGCCCTTGGCCGAACCGAGATTGATGCCCGCCAGGTCGCCGCGCACGGTGGTGACGGTTCCGTCAATCTGCGGGGCCACGTCCGGAAGGTTCGGCTCGGCGCGGGCGCCTTCGCCGCCGCCGGCAGCCCCTACGCCAATGACGGGCAGGGCGCCGCCAACCGGTCCGCCGGAGGCGATCTGCGTCTCGAGGTTCTTGATGCGTTCATTGAGCTCGGCGATCTGTTCGCGAAGGGTCGCGGAGACCTTTCCAGCCAGTTCAAGCTGCGCCTGATATTCCTTAGTCTGTTCTTCCAGGCGTCGCGACTTGGTTTCCAGCAGGCCCTTTTCCTTTTCGACGGTGTTGAGCTGGTCCTGCAGGAGCGTGCGCTGCTTTGACTCGAGGGCGAGGTTGCCCTGGAGATCGGCCAGAACCGCCATCTGCTTCTTGCGTTCATTGCCTTCGTCGGCAAGCTTGCCCTGAAGGTCCGTCAATTCGTCGCGCAGGCGGGTCTTGTCGGCGGCGCTGGTGGCGATGAGATTCTGCAACTCTCTCGAGAGGCGATCGTTCTCCTTGTTGCTGCCTTCGGCTACAAGGGCGGCGTGCTGCGCCTGCATCGTCATCACCTTGATCCGCTTCTCGAGCTCCGTGGCCTGGTTCTTCCAGTTGATCGGAACCGTAGCCTGCCGGATGAAAACCGGTGCGGACAGGAGTATCAGCAGGACCAGGACGACCACACTGATCTTGGTTAGAATGCTCAAGTCACATCTCCTTCAAATATATCTCGAAGTTACCGGGCGCGCCGGGAAGGTCCCGGTCGCCTCATTGTTCACCGGCGGGGCAACGTCCGCCCGGCTTTGATTCTAGACTACGCCCACGGCCGGTCAAGCGCTTTTATCGGCTGGGGCGGCTTTCTTTCGACAGAGCATTTCCCCCCGCGCCGCGCGGCGCGGCCTCGCTACCACCACATCCATGCCGCCGGCGCGGGGCGCACGCGCATCGTCTGCCCCTCGCCCAGCAGCCGCCGCACGCTCATGGCCGCCACTACCTGCAGCGGTCCGCGCGGGCTGTGCATCAGCGGATACAATTCATCCACTGCCGCGTCCTTGCCCATATATCCCAGCGAGGCGGCCGCTATCTCGCAAAGCACATCCGACACTTCTTCTGTAATTTTATAATCGTCCTTCGTCTCACGCCGCAGGACGGCCGCCGGATCCTTCACGCACTTCATGCACAAATCATATCCGGCCTGCTCGAAGTATCCCTGGCGTCCCAGCGCGCCCGCGGCGGCCGCACGCACCAGCACGGGCTGGTCGCTGCAGAGCAGCGACTCGAGGGTTTCCTTGAACAGGTGCGCGGGCTTGACGCGTCCCATCGCGTGGACGGCAAGAACCTGGAGAACCTCCGTGGGGGTCTTGGAGTAGGTTTCGAGATACCGCAGCGAGGCGCGGTCGCCCAGCAGCGACAGCGACTCGACTATCTGGATCTGCACCATGCGGTCCTGCTCGTCGCGCTGCTGCATCTTCAGGTGGCGCACGGCCGATTCATGGTCGATGCGTCCCATGATGATCGCGGCGCTGCCTCGCACTTCGCTTTCCTTGTCGCGCAGCAGCAGGGCCAGGTCCTGCACGCGCGAGGAGTCGCCCAGGCGATACAGCGCGTAGATCACCGCGCAGTACGTCCGCCGGTCGCTCTCCCAGAAGTTACTCTCCTTGGACTTGGCCATTGCCTGAAGAACGCTCTTGGCGGGGGCATACTGCACCTCGCCGATGGCCATCGCCGCGGCGCTGCGAACGCCCGGGCTGGCGTCGGTGAGGGCATTGAGGAAAATCGGACCGGCCGCCTGCCCCTGGGTGTGCGCCAGGGCCTCCAGGGCCATCCATCGCGTGCGGGCATTGCTGTCCTGCGCGCAGCGTCGAAGAACGGCGTCGGCCTCGGTCCAGGCCTTCTCGGGGTTCATCCGCATTCGCAGGGATTGCGAGCACCCGCCGACGATGGGCAAAAACATCATCGCCAGGGGGATCACCGAAAATGTCTGGAGCCGGCAAAACCTTTCCATGGTCATCCCGATATCTCCTCAGAGCGCCGCAACCGCTTCCATGCCAGCCAAACCACCAGAGCCGCCCCCGTCAGGCAAGTCGCCCAGGCGAAAACATCGCCGAAACGACTGTACACGCTCACGCGATTGTCTACAAGAATTTCCCCCCCACGCTGCGCGACTTTTTCGCCTGCATTGCCCGGGCCGAACACCATCGTCCCACAGACCATCGTCTTCCTGCCGTCCGCGGACACCTCCCCCAACAGCCGCCCGTTGGAATCGATGGCGGCGCTGATGCCCGTATTGACCGCCCGCACCACCGGAACGCGGTTTTCCACCGCACGGAAGAAATAGTGCGCCAGGTGCTGGGCCTGCTCGGTGCTGGCATGCATCCCAATCGTGCGCGAAAGTTCGTCGCCCGCGGCCGGCGGCTCGGCCGGCTCCGAAACCCGCGCCGTCAGCGACTGCCCCTGGCGGGAAACCACCGTGGCCAATGCCACGTACTTCTGCCCGCGATGGACCTGCAGCAGCGTCCCGATCTTGACGTCCTCTGTGCCTTCGAGAACCGCCGTCACCAGCGCCCCCTGCGCCTCAGTGATGTGTCCACTGAGCCGGCCGGAGAACCGCTGGTAAACGAACCAGCCGTCGTTGGAGAGATTGGCCATTACCAGATTGGGAATCTTGCGCCCCTGCGGCATGACCATCTTGCGGCACACGTCGGGGATCGTCCCCTCGAAGCAGATCGGACTGACGATGTTCCACCTCTTGTCCCCCCGTTGCAGGGTGAAGACTCGCAGCGTCTGGCCGGGGTCGATTTGCGACATCGAACCGGGTACGAACGCCTTCAACTGGCGGTGCAGCCACGGCCACGAATCGGCGAAGGGAACCGCCTCGCCGAAAGGCACGAGGTGCATTTTTTCGTACTGCTGGCTGGGCAGCGGGGAGCGATCGAACCATAAGGCGCTGTTATGCACGAGCGGCGCCTCGCCGGCGTCGGCGGGGTTTTCGAACACCGTTGTGCCGCCGGCCAGGATGGGACAGCCCAGGCGGGCGGAGGCTTCAGCGATGGCGCGGCCGTCGCGCCCGAGGCGATCGATCTCCGCGGCAAAGAACGCCGCCCGCTCGGGGCGGTTCAGGGAAGTCCACTCCGCCTGGCGATGCCGCGCCAGGTCGAGATAGCCGTCGTTCAATCCCATCGGCAACATCGTCTCGGGCCAGATCACCAGGTCGCACCGGGCCGACTCGAGTTCCCGCGAACGATTAAGGTGCTGCTCGAAGATGCGATCGGCGCCGGGGCCTCGCATTTCCAGGGCGATCGGGACAGCCTCCTGGACCACCCCGACGACAGGCCCGGCGGAGGTGGTCGCCTGGTTCAGCCGCCACGTTCCGTACCCCAGCAGCAGCGCCAGGGCCGCCAATGAGACGACCGCTCCTGTGAGGATCGAACGGCGGACGGCGCCCCCGCCGGCGTCCTTTCGCACAAACAGCGGCGAGTTGAGCAGATCCAGCAACGCCCCGTTCACCATGGCCACGAAGAACGTCAGCCCGTACTGGCCGGTGATGTCGGCAATCTGGATAAGCCTGACCTGGCGGTACTGCGTCTGGCCCATCAGGAACCAGGGAAACTCGATCACGTTGGCCCGCACATATTCCAGGGCCGTCCACACCACCGGAAGAACAATCCACATGGCCAATCCGCGCCGCATCGCCGCCCGCAGCAGCAGCGCCGCGGCCAGCCAGTACAGCGACAGATACGCCGTGCCGGCCAGGTAGCCCTCCAGCGTGATCCACGAAATCCAGTGCATGTTGACCAGCCAGAACAGCAGGCCCGCCAGCGTCGCACAGAGCAATTGCCATCGCCCCATCCGCCCCGGAACGATCGCCATCAACCACGGGACCATGGCCACATATGCGACGTACCAGGCGTCCAGCGGCGGCTGCGACAACACCATTAGCGCCGGGGTGAGAAATGCCAGCGCCGCGATGCTCAGGCGCCGCCGCAGTCTCAAACGCGGCTGGAAAATCTCCGGCGGCGCAGCGATGGCGCTGCCCGCCGCTTTGGTCCTGTTTCGATGAAGCACCATCAGTCTGTGAATGTCCTGTGACGTATCATTATTACGCAGCGGTTCCGGCACGGCCCGCCCTTTACATCGGAACCTCTCGCCGAGTACCATGAGCCCGATGATTGACGCTGACGTACATCCCCTCAAACCGCGCCCGCTGCTGCGGTCGTCGCTGGTGCTGCTGGCGGTGCTGGCGGCGGTGGTCGCCGCGGCGTGGGCCGTCGTCGCCGTTCGCGCCGGCGCCACGCGCCGCGGAATAGAAATCGTACGACGCCTGCAGGAGCAAGGACTACCTCAATTGCTCGGCTCGCAGCCGCAGGTGCGGGCTTACCGGGTCACCGAGCCCCAGTCCGCTCGCGGATGGCGGCTCATTCGAGTCGAACCGGCCCCAAAGGGGTATGCCGGACTGGCCGCCGAAAAGCTGCAGGACGGCAAGCGGGCCTATCAGGCTGAAGAACGTTGGCGGGCTACCGACAACCTCAGCCGCGTCGAGTACGAAGCGACCGACGACATGGCGACTCGTCGCGGCGTCTCCATCCTCCTGACCGCCCAAAGCGTCACGAACCGGACAGTGACGGTGATCATGGCCCAGGGCAGCGAAGGCATTTCCGGCAAGGGCCCGGCCCCGGACAACTATGTGCCCGAGGGCATGCTGCCGCTGGCGATTCGCCTGGCCGCCGAGGGGGGCGAGCCCGCCAACATCACGATGATCCTCAACAACGAAGCGCTTCGCCCCACGGCCAGGGGCGTCTACGAACCCAACTTCACCCCCGCCCAGATCCGTCCTCGCTCTGGGGGGCAGGTGGAGATCAAGATCGCCGGCAGCACTCAGACCTACACGCTTAACGACAGCGGGCAGATCATCCACATCCGTCATGATAGCGGCTTGGAGTATTCCGCCGTGCCCGTCGAGGAACTGCGCAAGAACTTCGACATTTCACAGTTCCTGAGGTGAGTCGCGTTCGGCCCGGATTCTGCGATTCAATGCTTTTCGGGTTCCAGCACGCGTTTTTCCATGATGACGGCCCGCTGGATGAGTTCTTCGTCGCTGGGGCTTTCGGCCTTGACGAGGATCTGGTGAAAGTACCGGAAGTCATGATACGTCCATGGCGCCAGTTCGCTCATCAGGTCGATGGGCGGAACTTCATACCAAGGCATGTTGATCTGGGCGTGCGTGCGGACCGTCTTGTAGTCCTTGAGCTTATAGAGAATCTCGTAATCGCCATACCACGTGAACGGGATGGTCACCGGCGTGCGGCCGACTTCTTTTTCGGAGACAATCACGATCGCCCCCGGCGGGTCGGAGGTGAAGGTGATCTGCCGTTCGACGCATCCGGCAGTCAAGGCCGCCGCGACGATCATCAGTACCATCGTGTGTCTGAGCATGGTCGTCATTGTCGCCGACCGCCCCCCGCCAGACAAGCGCAATCGTGCCCGGCGGCCGGACCGGGCGGGACAACGGCCACCCGTTGCTTACGGACGGGGCAGGCATTACAGTGAGGCATAATTAAGATGAAAACAGTAATAGCGTATAGTGCGCCTGAAGGGGCGAAGGTGGTCGACGACTGCGGACCGGTGAAGCGGAATATTCACAGGATTTCCGGCGCCGCCGTCGATCTCTCTGACGATTATTCCGTGTCCGTCAACGGCAGGGAATTGCCCGTCTATCGCTGTTTTACCCACGGGTACGCCAACGAAGAGTACTTCTCCCATATCCCCTCCTTCGGCGGGCCGTATTCGTTTGCCTACTTTGACTTCGAAGGCACGGCTCGCGTCACTGTGACATCGCACAAGCGGCCGCTGGATAATCTCAAGATACAGCCGCTTTCGAAGAATCTCGCGGCCGACATCGACGGGCAGTCCGTGAGCTTTGAGCTGACCGCCCCGCCGATCCACATCTCGATCGAGCCGGACGGGCGCAGCGGTCCGCTGCTGCTGTTTGCCAACCCGCTTGAAGAATCGCCGCCCGCCCCCCAGACGCCGGGGGTGAGATATTTCGGCCCGGGTGTGCATGAGGCGGGGATCATCGAGTTGTCGGATAACCAGACGCTCTACATCGCCGGAGGGGCGGTGGTCAAGGGGGGCATCGAGGCTCGCGGCACGAATATCCGCATCATGGGCAGAGGGATACTGGACGGCTTCGACAGGCCCCGCGACTACCACGGCTCTGAGAACGGTTTTGTGAGGCTGGAGGACTGCGATAACGTCCTGATAGAAGGCATCATACTCAAGGACGGTTGGGCCTGGAATCTGAACCTGTGCGGGTGCGACAATGTGAGGATCAGAAACCTGAAGATCGTGGCCGCGCGGTGCGAGAACGACGACGGCATCGACATCTGCAATTGCAGGGGCGTGAGGATCGAGGACTGTTTCATTCGCACCGAAGACGATTGCATCGCGCCGAAAGGTTTCGGATATCGCGGCAGCCAGGAAGTGTCGGATATCGAGGTTGTGCGATGCGTGCTCTGGTCTGACAAGGCGCACATCTGGCGCATCGGGTGCGAGTGCCGCGCCGCGGTCATGCGCGATATGCGTTTCCGGGACATTGACGTCGTCCACTACAGCAACAACTGGTGGATCGACGGCGGAATCCCCGAGCGGATCGAGCCCAAGCCGGTGTGGGATGAGATCCCCGAGTACATGCTCGACCTTCCGACGTGCATCTCCATTCAGCCCGGCGAAGACATGCTGATGGAGAACCTCCGCTTCGAAGACATCCGGATCAACCACGAGGGGCAGAAGTGGTTCATGGAGATATTCCCAAAACCGACGCTATGGTCTCAGCGGCGCTGCGGCGGAATGCTGCGAGGCTGCGTCTTCAAAGACGTCCGGATAGATGGCGAGCACTCGCGCGCTGAGGCAGGGATACGAATCTGCGGCCTGGACGAGTCGCACGATGTGCGTGACGTCGTCTTCGACAACGTAACGCGCGACGGCCGGCGCTTGTCTGAAGAGTCGCCGGGTTTGCAGATGAGAGGCCACATCAGCAACATCACGTTTGTGTAGCCGCGTCAACGCCCGTTGGCATGGCCAAGACTCTGGCTTTTTGCAGCGTCACAGCGCCTAATACGGTTCATGAAAACACGCATCCTTTTGGGCGCGGTTCTGATCGCGATCTTATGCGGCCTGTTCTACCTCGACTGGGCCCATCAACGGTACGTCACCACCTCCACCGAGCCTACGCGCCTGGACAAGATCCCGCAGGGCGCTGTGATGGCGGCCGTGCTCGTGCTCGTGATATTGCTGGGGCTTCGGGAAATGCGGGGGCTTTCAGCCGCGGTCGGCATTCGAACGCTGCGAAGCTCGGCGCTGGTTTCGACACTGGCGCTGGCGCTGCTGCCGCTGGCGATGAAGGAAGGCACGCTCTCAAGCACGCTGCGGGTCGAGAACCTGGTCCTGGGCGTGGCGCTGGGGTTGGTGTTTTTCGAGCAGATGATCTTTCGCGGCGTCGACGACGCCCTGCGCAGCGTGGCGGCGACGGTCCTGGCGATCCTGTATCTTGGCGTCGGGACGGCGATGATGCTGATGATCCGCCTGGATCACGGCCTCATGGCGTTTCTGCTGTTCCTGGCGGCGGTCAAGTGTACCGACATCGGGGCGTACTTCGCCGGCACGGCGGCCGGGCGGCACAAGATGGCGCCGCGGATATCTCCGGGCAAGAGCTGGGAAGGTTTGGCGGGCGGTCTGGCGGCGGCGGCGGGCGTGAGCATGCTGCTGGCGCACGTGCTGGCGATGCCCCTGACATTGCCCCAGGCGGCGGTCTTCGGCGTCATCGTGGGCCTGGCCGGACAGTTCGCCGACTTGTGCGAAAGCGCCCTCAAGCGAGCGGCGGGCGTGAAAGATTCCGGACACGTCCTGCCGCAGTTCGGAGGCGTATTAGATATGCTCGACTCACTGCTGCTGTCGGCGCCGGCGGCCTGGCTGGTGCTGCACCTGATGACCGCCCCAAAGTGAACGCATGACCGACACCCTGTACATCATCGACGGACATTCGCAAATCTACCGCGCGTACTATGCCCCCGGACCGACGCTCACCAGCCCCACCGGCGAGCCCACCGGCGCAGTGCATGTCTTCTGCCAGATGCTCTTCAAGATCATTGCCGACCGCAAGCCAACGTACCTGGCGATGGCGGTCGACGGCCCGGCGGAGAGACTCCTGCGACGCGGGGTGTACGCTGACTACAAGATCACCCGCAAGCCCGCGCCAGAGGATTTCCGCCCCCAGGCCCAGCGCATCATCGAAATCGTCAGGGCCATGGGCATTCCCGTTCTGGAGGCGGTCGGACACGAGGCCGACGACATCATGGCCACCGCCGCGACCCGCTACGCCGGCGACGATCTGCAGGTGGTCCTGGTCAGCCGCGATAAAGACCTCGACCAGCTTGTCGGCCCCAACGTCATCCTCTACGAGCCGATGAAGGGCGAGACGCTCGACGCGCCGGCGATCCTGGCGACCAAAGGGTACCCGCCCGACAAGGCCGTCGAGGTCCAGGCCCTGGCCGGCGACGTCTCGGACAACATCCCCGGAGTCCCTGGCATCGGCCTCAAAACCGCCGCCAAGCTCATCGCCCAGTACGGCAGCGCCGACGAGGTGCTCAACCACGCCGACGAGCAGACGCCCGCCCTGCGACAGCGCCTGATCGACGGGCGGGCGGCGGTGGCCTTGTCGCGACAGCTCGTCGAACTGCACCGCAACGTGCCGCTTGATCTGGACCTGGCCAAGATGAAGTTCACCGGCATCGATGCGGCGGTGCGGCCGATCTTTCTGGAACTGGGTCTCAATCGCCTGATCGACCGCCTTAACGAGTTCAAGGTCGAAGGCCCCCAGCGCCTCGACGTGCAGGAGGTGGCCGCGCGGCACGACCAGACCACGGCCGCCAACTTCACGTACGAGTGCATCGACACGCCCGAGAAGCTGTCGGCACTGGCGGCGGAGCTTGCGGCGGTGTCGCGCCTGGCGGTGGACACCGAGACCACGGGCCTGGTCCCGACCCGAAGCGACCTGGTGGGCATCTCGCTGGCGTGGAAGAGCGGCCACGGCGTTTACCTGCCGATCAAGGGCCCCTTGGGCGGACGCACGCTGGAGATTGATGCCGTGCGGGCGGCCATAGGGCCGGTGCTGGGAGACGCGAAGGTCGACAAGGTCGGGCAGAACATCAAGTTCGACATGCTCGTGCTGGACCGTTACGGGTTCCAGATCGCCGGCAGGATCTTCGACACGATGGTGGCCGCCTGGGTGCTCAACCCGACTGCCGACACGTTCAAGCTCGACGCCCTGGCGGCCGAGATGCTCAACCATCGCTGCATCCCGATCGAAGAAGTGATCGGGCGCGGGCGCCTGCAGACCACGATGGACGCCATGCCCATCGACATGGTGACGATCTACGCCGCCGAGGACGCCGACGTGACGCTGCGGCTGGCAGACGTGCTGGCCGAGCGCCTGAAGAAGTCCGGCATGGAGGAGTTGTTTTACGACATCGAGATGCCGCTGCTTCCGGTGCTGTTCGAGATGGAACGCACGGGCATCCGCGTCGAGCCGGGCGTCCTCAAGCAGATGGAGATGCGCCTGTCGAAGGAAGCCGACGCCCTCCGCGAGCAGATCATCGCCAAAGCGGGAATACCGTTCAACCCCGACTCGCCCAAGCAACTGGCCGACGTGCTCTTCGATCGCCTGAAAATGCCCATCCTCCGAAAGGTCAAGACCGGCCCCAGCACCGACTCGGCCGTGCTGGAGGAGTTGGCCGTGCTCCACGAAGTGCCCGCCCTGATCCTCGAATACCGCCGCCTGACCAAGCTGCTCTCGACGTACCTGACGGCGCTGGCCGAGTGCATCCACCCCGCCAGCGGGCGCGTGCATACGAGCTTCAGCCAGACCGGCACGGTCACGGGGCGACTCTCCAGCCGCGACCCGAACCTGCAGAACATTCCCATCCGCAGCGAACAGGGCCGGCAGATCCGCGGGGCGTTCATGGCCGACGAGGGCAACGTGCTGCTTTCGGCAGACTATTCGCAGGTCGAGCTGCGAGTGCTGGCGCATCTGTGCGAAGACCCGACGATGATCGCCGCGTTCAATGCCGGGGCCGACATCCACACGATCGTGGCCGCCGAGGTCTTCGCCGTGCCGCTCGAGCAGGTCACGCCCCAGCAGCGCTCGCGTGCCAAGACGGTCAACTTCGGCATCATCTACGGGCAGACCGCTTTTGGCCTGGCGGTGACGCTGCGCATCCCGCGCGACGAGGCGGGCGACTTCATCAAACGCTACCGCAGCCGCTTCCCGCGCATCGACCAGTTCCTCGCCGCCTGCGTGCAGGCCGCCAAGGACAACGGATACGTCGAGACGATCTTCGGCCGCCGAAGGGCAATCCTGGATATCGATTCCCGCAACCCGCAGCGCCGCGCGCTGGCTGAACGCCTGGCGATCAACTCGGTGGTCCAAGGCTCGGCGGCGGACTTGATCAAGCGGGCGATGGTGAACATCCACGCCCGCATCCGCAACGAGAACCGCCCCAGCAAGATGCTGCTGCAGATCCACGACGAACTGCTGTTCGAGATGCCCGCCGAGGCGGTGGAATCGGAAAAGCTGATGATCGTGCGCGAGATGGAAGGCGCCGTCGCGCTGCGCGTCCCGGTTCGAGTGGACGTCGGCGTCGGTCGCAACTGGATGGAGGCGAAGTGACAACGCAGTTGCTATCTGAAAACGCCTTGTCACTGCCTTCTATAGTGGCAATAATGAAGGTGGAGAAATGATGATGGCAAAGCATTATACAGTCAGTGACGGAAAGCTGGTACTGGATCTGGAAGAAGCGTCCGAAGGCGGTTACATCGTCACGTCCCCTATGGACGCGGAGCTTATTACCGAGGCGGAGACGGTCGCTGAAGCCTTTGTCAACGCGCGTGACGCCATCAAAGCTTTGAACAAGTCGCGGGCGAAGCTTCTCAAGCAAGTGGAATTAGCTGCCAAATAGGGCTGGCAACCCATGAAGCGACGCCAACTCGAAAAGCATCTCCGCGATCATGGATGCGTCCTGCATCATCATGGCGGAAATCATGACATCTGGATCAATCTGAAATCACTCTCTCGCTCGCCGGTTCCTCGCCATCCCACGCTCAAGAAAGGAACCGCTAAAGGAATCTGCCGCATGCTCGGCGTGCCGGTTCCTGCAGGTTGCTAATGCGACTTACGGAAGGAATTTGTCGATTTCCTTGAGCTTCTTTGGCAAGTACGTCTTGGCGACAAACTCCAGACCGTGTTTTGCCAACGCCTGCTGCTCGACGCGGACTCCCATTTTCAGCATGTGTTCCATCGCCCGCTGCCAGGGCTTGTGGTGGACGATGAACGGGTCGTTCTTCATCGCGTCTTTGGCACGCTTGATGTCGACGTCCTTGAGCGGATGGGTGGGCAGCTTGTACTCGGTGATGTCATCTGGGGTGACGCCCAGGAAGCGGGCCTGGGGCACGCAGAAAAACTCGTTGAGGTGCGCGGCGTTGCCCGAGCCGACTTTCAACGTGCGGTAGATGTTGAAGTATCCGTACGGGTCGCCGTCGGTGAATACGTAGACGGGAATCTTCTTGGTGTCAGCCAGCAGGCGGATGAACCGCCGGCACGCGCGGCTGGGCACGCCGCCCATGGACACCAGGATGCAGTGGTGCTTGTCGTAGAAGTCCTCCTCGACCAGGCGCTCGAACATGCCCTTGGTCTCGACGGCCAGGATGAACGCTGCCGCGGTCTTGAACTTCAGCTCCTCCACCACCGTCGGCACGGAGTAGGCGCCGCTGCCGAACTGCGTGCAGTCGATCTCGATGAGTTTCTTGGTGCGCCGGTCGCGGTCGATCACCACCAGCTCGCCGGCCACCTCGCCGCCGTGCTCGTCGGCGCGAAAGTGGAGTTGCTCACGATTGGTCGCGAGCATGGCTTCGACGTCGTCCATGACGGTGTCGGATTCTTCCTGTGCGGCGAAGGCGGCCTCGCCCCAGTTGTACGCCTGGTAGTACGCCTCTCGCTTGGTCGAGTGGCGCTGGGTCTGGATGAGGTCCTTGCTCATCGAGAGCATCTTGAGGGTCTGGGCGAAGGTGCGGACGGTGTTGACCGTCAGCGTACGGACCTTGTTGTGCCCCTTGAGTTTGAAGAAGCCCGTGCGCGGCTGATAGCTCACGTTGGACAGCGTGCGGATGGGCAGCTTCATCTGGGGCTTCTGGCGGTTCTGGATGCGTTGATAGACGTTGCGCGCCTCGCCCTCGATCTTCGCGGCGACAGCTTCACCACTCAGCGCTTTGGATGACATCACGAACCTCCAAAAGAAGTAATCGGTAACCAGTAATCGGTAATCAGTGCGTGCGGGCGGGTTCCCGATTACTGATTACGGGTTACCGATTACTGTTGTTACGGGCACCGCGTCGGCCAGCCCCATGGCCACAACGCGCCGGTTGAGCAGTTCCACGAGTTTGCCGCGGGTGATGCGGCTGATATTGCTGCGGCGCAGTTCCGTTTCGACTTCGCCGGCGATGATCCGTCCGGTAGCGGGCATGAGGTGCCAGCTCTTGGCCGCCAGTTCGGCGACCCAGGCCTTGTCCCAATAGGTCACGCGGTCGTCGCCGTGGCAGATGCAGGCTCCCCTCCGCCACAGGCCTCGTTTGGAGCTGTGCGTCCCCAACGTGCGGGACGCCCCTCCCAGGCCCACCTTGCGCAGCACCTTGACGGCCATCTCCAGGATCGAGCCGCTGGAGACCATCGGCAGCGGCCCGTGCATGAGGAACATCTCGATAGCCGCCGAGAGGTGCAGTGCGTCGAAGTATTCCCCCGGCGTGCCTTGCATGGCGCGCCACAAGGCGGCGGCCAGTTTGTGAACGTCAAACAGCTCGACGGTTCCATCCCGCTTGAGCACTCGAATCGTCCTTGATTCTTTCTCTTTCACGGCTGCTCCTTCTCCGCGGCGGATCTTACCGCCCGCGGCGCCGTCACGCCCCGTCGTCGCCGAACAATTCCTTTTGCTCGGGCCCCACGACGGGGGCATCCTTGACCTCGGTCGCCTCTTCGATCAGTTCGCCCACGTCGACGAAGTTTCGGTAAACGCTGGCGAACCTCATGTAGGCGACCTTATCGATGTTGCGCAGACAGTCGCTGACCAGGTCGCCGATGACCCGCGAGGGCACTTCCTTCTCGAATCGCCGATACAGGTGATCCTCGACGGTCTCGAGCATCGAACGGATCTGCTCGCTGGTGATCTGCCGCTTGTAACAGGCGCGTTCAAGACCGTCGATGACCTTCTGGCGATCGTACGGCACGCGCGACCCATCCTTTTTGATCACCGTCAGCTTGATGCCTTCTTCAGGCTTCTCGTACGTGGTGAATCGGCGCTCGCAGACGAGGCACTCCCGCCGCCTGCGAATGGCGCGCCCGCCTTCGCTGCTGCGAGAGTCAACTACTTTGTCATTATTTTTGCCACAAAATGGGCACTGCATCGCAGGAGCCCTCGGTAGTGCGCCGCTTCTATATATAGGATAATCCTAAGTATAACCGCCAATATCTTGGGCGTCAACGTGGATATCGGTCTTTCTTTACTTCTCCGGAGGAAAGTCGCGGCGGAGGCACCAAGTATTCATCAAAGACAGTTTCATCAGCTTTGATGAATACTTGCGCCTCAGGGCCGTACTGGCACCAAATGAAAAAGTAATTCAGACAGCGAATTACTTTTTCATTTAGTGCCTCCGCCGCGACTTTTCCCCTTTCGGCGGCAGATGGTGGTATAATGCCCGCCGCCGTTGGGGCACAGACAGGTCAGGACAGTCGCGATGGATTGTGACGATGTCCGCGATGTCCGCAGGGATGGAGTGACAGCCATGACATGGGCCAGGTCGAGATTCTGGGTGGTAGCGGGTATCTTTCTGGTTATCAACTTGGCCGCCCTGGCGTGGATCCACCACGCCGCCAGCCGCGCCAAGGGCTCCTTGCGCATTCTGAGAGTCACGCCACTGACGCAGCTCGATGCGGCCGACCGCCTGGCCATCGTCTTCGACGAGCCGGTCGTCAAGTCCGCCGCCCTGACGGCGCCGCTGGAGGCCTCGCCGTTCGAGATTCAACCGCCCATTGACGGACGCTGGCAGTGGGCCTCGTTCGACCGGCTGGAGTTTTTTCCCAACCAGCGAATCCCCGCCGGAAGGCGGTTCAAGCTGGTCCCCTCGCCGATGGCTGAGCGGGTGCTGGGCGGGCGCCTCAGCGGCGTCAGCACGTTCGACCTGACCTCCGGCGCCTTGGCGGTGATCAATTGCGAGGTGCTGCGCGCCGATCGCGAGGCGGTTGATATCGAGATCGAGTTCAATCAGAAAGTCGATCCCCGCCACCTGGTCGACCGCCTGACCCTCCGCGACCCACACGGAACCGTCCTTAAACCCCAGTGCCTCGTCCAGGAGCCCGCACTGAAGCTCCCCCTGCGAGTTCAGCGGCCGCAAGAGGGCTGGTTGACCGTGCAGATCGACGCGGGTCTGACCGGCGCTGGAGCGCAGGTCGCCATGGATGCGCCGTTCTCCACATCCGTCAAGGCCGCATGGCAGTTCGTCCTCCAGAGCGCCTCGGCCGGCAGGCCGGCGCTGGAGAAGGATATCGACATCACGCTCAAGTTCTCGCAAACGCTGGATAAGACCCAGCCCCTGCCCTCACTTAACGTGATACCGGAGGTGAAGGACTTGCGGGTGAGCTGGCACTCGACCGGTTACGACTCCACCATCAATGCCCTCTGCCTCAGCGCCGCGTTCCTGCCGGGGACCAAGTACCGCATCGACGTGCCGGCGGGCCTGCGAAGCACCGGGGCAGCCGTTGCCGCAAAGCAGACGGTCTACGTCGAGGTGCCGCACCGCTCGCCCTCGCTGAACATGCCCAATACCCGCGGCGTGCTCTCGCCGCAGGGCAACATGCTGCTGGAACTCGAGACCGTCAACGTACCGGCGGTCAAGATCAAGACCGCGCGCGTACACAACAACAACCTCGTGCCGCACCTGGTGTCGTATTACCGGCAGTGGTCGCGCCCGCAAGTGGAGAAGACCGTGCCGCTCGACACGCCGGCCGACCAGCCCACCACGGTGGGGCTTGACCTGGCGTCGCTGACGGGTCGCACGCCGGGGATCTATACGGTGGAGGTTCACCGCGTCGACTCGCGGTGGGACTACGAGCGCGGCGTCATCGCCGTCACCGACCTGGGCATCACCGCTAAACAGGTGGCGCAGGGATACGTCGTCTGGGTCACGTCGCTGCGCACGGGGCAACCCGTCGCCGACGCGAAGGTGACCGCCGTCTCGCGCACCAACCAGGTTCTCGGCGCCGGCGCCACCAGCGCCGAAGGGCTGACCACGATCAACATGGTGCATAACGGTCCGGACGGACCGGCGTTTGTCATCACGGCCGAACTGGGCGAGGATATGGGATACCTCCAGCCGCAGGACCGCCCCTGGGTCGTCGAGGGCGTCGACCAGACCGGCAGGCCCGCCCCGCAGGGTTATGACGTGATGCTCTACGCCGAACGCGGCGTATACCGCCCCGGCGAGACCATCCACCTGACGGGAATTATCCGCGACCTGCAGGGCCAGACGCCCCCGCCGTTTCCGCTGAGCCTCAAAGTCATCCGCCCCGACGGACATCGCGCGACCGAAATCTCGCTGCGATTCGACGCCAACTCTCAAGGCGTCTTCCACGCCGACTACACCCCGCCGGCCGACGGGCAGACAGGGCCTTACACCTGCAACGTCACCCTTCCGGGCGCCGACACCGTGCTCGGCAGCGCCGCACCGTTTGTCGAATCGTTCGTGCCCGTGCGCATGGAAGTCAAAGCCAAGGCCGATCGCGACGTCTATCACGGCGACCAGCCCATACAGATCAGCGCCTCGGCACGATACCTTTTCGGTCAGGCGGCCGCCGACCTGCCGGTAAAGGCCCTGGGCAAGCTGACCCTGGGACGGTTCACCTCCAAGCGACACCCGCGATACGTTTTCGGCGACGCCAAGGCCAGCCGCAGCGTCGATCTCGAGGAGGTCTCGCAGGCGCTGGACGCCAACGGCCAGGCTGCCCTGACGCTGCACTGTGCCGCCGGCGAGGCAGCGCCCAGGCCCAAGGGCTGGTGGAAAGGCTCCGCCAGCGTCACCGTGACCGAGCCGGGCGGCCGCTCCGTCTCGACGAATGTGCCCCTCGTGCAGGACACCGCCGGGCGCTACGTCGGGCTCGAGCCGCCGGCGAGCAACATGGTGCGTTCCGATTCGACAGTATCGCTGGAGTGGGTCCAGCTTAACGGCGACGACACGCCGGCGGCCGCCGGCGACTTGACGTACACCCTCTCGCGCATCGAGTACGACTGGACCGTCGAAGCCGTCGGCCGCACGCGAGCATGGAAGACGGTCGAGCGTCTGATCGAAGCCAAGCAAGGCCGCCTCACCGCCGGTCAGCCGCACGGGCAACTGACGCTGGCGTTTCCTCAGGCGGGCCACTACCGCCTCAGCGTCGTCGACGCTACATCGGGCAGCGAGACGGTGCTCTATCTCTACGCCGCCTGGGCCCACGAGGATACGGGCGGTTTCACGGTCAACCGCCCCGGCATGCTCGAAGTGGTGCTCGACAAGGCGAAGTACGTGCCTGGAAGCACCGCGCAGGTGCTGGTGCGCAGCCCATTCCCCGGCACGATGCTGCTGACGGTCGAGGCCCAGAACGTGCTGGAGCACCGCGTCGTGCAGCTTAAGGGAAAGTCAGTCCAGATCGATCTGCCCATCGCGGCAGACCTGCGGGGCGGTGCATTCATCGCCGCCACGGTGGTGCGCGCGGTCGACCCCGAAAGCGACAAATGGCTCCCCATGCGCGCCATGGGGATGGCGCGGCTGGAGCTGGATCACTCGCCGCGGAAGATGCCCCTGACCATCGCGGCGCCGCTGTCGGCCCTGCCCGGAGCCAAGGTTCGCGTCACGGTCACGGCGCCCCCGTCTACGGACGCGTCGCGCCCGGCGATGGTTCACCTCTGGGCGGTGGATGAGGGCATCCTGCTGACCTCGGCGTTCGTTACGCCCGATCCGATGGAGCGATTCTTCGTCCACTGCAAGCTGGACGTCATCAGCTCGGACATCTTCGCCGACCTTCTGCCCGACCACGCGCGGCCCAAGACCATGGCCCGCATCGGCGCCGACGCCTCTGAGCGCCACCGCCGCCGCACCGAGGCCGTACCCGTCCGGGTCCGCAAATCCGCCGTCGTGTGGCGACAAGCCGTGCCCGCCGGACCCGACGGCGTCGTGACCGCCGATCTGGACCTGCCCGACCTGTCCACGGAGATGCGCCTGATGGCCGTCGCCGTCGACGGCGATCTCTACGGAACAGCCCAAACGCCCCTGAAAGTCACTTCGCCTCTGATGGTCGAAACAAGCTGGCCGCGATTCGTCTCCCCCGGCGACACCTTCTCCGTTCCGGTCAAGGTCTTCAACACCACAGACGGCGCCCTCAACGTGCAGGCGGCCGTCGAGATATCCGGACCCGTCACGCTCACCGGCGCCACCGCTGCCCCTGCTGCAGCGGGCGCCCCGCGAAAGTGGGCGATCGGCCAACTGGCACTGCCGCCCCGATCGGCAAAGACAATCTGGCTCGAGGGCGTCGCTGCTCAGGCCGGTCAGGTCACCGCCCGAGCGATGGTGCAGGCCGAGTCGGGCCTGGCCGCCCACGACGAGGTGCTTTTCACCTGCCGCCCGCCGGCCACGCTTGAGACCGTCACGCGATTGACCGCCGTCCAGGCGGGCAAGCCCCAGCGCGTCGCCATCGACAACTCGGCAATGCTGCCGGGCACGGCCCGGACGGTCGTCAGTCTCAGCGGCCGCAGCAGCGTGCAGTTGCGCCAGGCTGTGGACGAGCTGATCGATTATCCGTACGGCTGCGTCGAGCAGACGACCAGCCGCCTCTACGCGATGCTGTATGCCCCGGCGCTACTGGCCGGCGACGACTCGCGGGCGGTCAATGCGCGGGCGATGATCGACTCGGGCGTGGCGAGGCTCTGGTCGATGCAGACGCGCGACGGCGGCCTGGCGTACTGGCCCGGCGGCGGGGACTCGAGCCCGTGGGGCACGGCATACGCGGCGGCGTTTCTCGCGCGGGCGCGGCAGGCGGGCGTCGCCATCGACAAGCGATTCTCCGACGAACTGGTGCGATACCTGCAGACGCGCCTGCGCCGGGCGTACACCGAGGACGTCTCGGCCAACGACCAGGCGCTGTTCTGCTACGTGCTGGCGGCGTTTGCCTCGCCCGACCTGAGCTCGATGAACCGCCTCCAGGAGCGACTGGACTTGCTCGACCTCGGCGGCCGCGCCGATCTCGCGGCGGCATGGCTGGCCGTGGGGCGAAAGGATCGCGCCCGCGCCGCCCTCCCGGACGAGACGATCACGCAGACGATCACCGCGACCACCGGCGGGCGCATTACGTCGCAGACGTCGGCCCAGGCCAACCTGCTGGGCGTGATGCTGGATCTCGACGCCGCCCACCCCTGGGCCCCGCTGCTGGCCGACCGCCTCAGCAAGGCTCGCACGCAAGGCTGCTGGAGCTCAACCGTCGAGAACGCCGCCTGCGTGGCGGCACTGGCACGATACCAGGCCACCGTCACGGACGAGACCGCTTTCTCCGGCACCGCAGAGTGGACCGGAGGCAAGACCGCCTTCGCCCACTCCCACACGACGTCGGCCGACGTCGGCGCCGCCGAGACGATCCAACTGACCAGTACCGGCAGCGGCACCATCTTCGTGACCATGACGACGCAGGGTCTTGCCAAGAAGCCGCCCGCTCCCTACGACCGCCAGCTTGAGGTGCGCCGCACGTGGGCCGACAGCAAGGGCAAGGCGATCGACCCGGCCAAGGTTCGCGTGGGCGATACTGTGCGGGTCAGCGTCACCTGCCGCACGCTCGGCGATGCCGACTTTTCGTTGGAAAACGTGGCCGTCGTCGATGCCCTTCCCGGCGGCTTCGAGGTCGAGAATCCTGTGCTGAAGACTTCGGCCGCGGCGGTACAGGAGGGCGACATCGCCCCGCCGGCCCGGGCCGAATCGCCTACCCCGCCGGCAGACCACGTCGAGTTCCGCGACGACCGCGTGTTGATCTTCACCGGCGTGGCCGGCAAGCCCCGCACTTTCTCCTACACCCTGCGGGCGATCACGGCCGGCACGTTCACCCTGCCGCCGGTGCAGGCCTCGTGCATGTACGACGGCGGCTGCGCCAGCCTTCACGGCGGAGGCGCGGTGGAGATCGCCAAATGACGCTTCGGGGCATCCGTCGCTGGTTGAGGCGGGTTCTGGTCGCGACGACCGCCGCGGCGGCGGTCTCCCTCGCGGTGCTGGCGGTGCTCTGGCATGCGTATCCGTTCCCGATGGAGCGCCTCGATGCTCTGCCGGCCAGCCCCGTCGTCACCGACCGCGGGGGCACATGCCTGCTGCAACTGACAGCCGCCGACGAGCAGTGGCGATTCCCCGTGCCGCTGGAACGCGTGTCGCCGTGGCTGCTCAAGGCCACCATCGCGGCCGAGGACAAGCGGTTCTACGAGCACCCTGGCGTGGACTCTGCGGCGGCGGCTCGGGCCTTGCTGCAGAACCTCAGCGCCGGCCGCACCGTTTCCGGGGCCAGCACGCTGACGATGCAGATCTGCCGCATGATGGACGCCCGCCCGCGGACACTCTGGTCCAAGAGCGTCGAGGCGTTCCGCGCGGTGCAGTTGGAGTCGCGCCTGTCGAAGGCCGACGTGCTCTGCGCGTATCTCAACCGCGCGCCGTACGGGCGAAACTTCTGCGGCGTCGAGGCCGCCTCTCAGGCGTACTTCGGTTGCAGCGCCTCGCAGCTCAGCCTGGCCCAGTCGGCGCTGCTGGCAGGGCTGCCGCAGTCGCCGGCGCGGTTCCGCCCCGACCGCCGCCCCGCCGCGGCGATGGCGCGGCGTCAGTACGTGCTGGATCGCATGCTGGCGCTGGGCTACATCACGCCCGGAGAGTATCGCTGCGCCGCCGACGAACCGCTGGCGATTCGCTCGAGCGAACCGGACAGGTCGGCTTTGCATGCGGCACAGTTGGCGCTGTCGCAGCGGCCCGGCGGCGGTCGCACAACCATCGACCTGGCCCTGCAGCAGGAAGTCGTCCGCCTCGTGCGGGCCCACGTGCCTTCGCTGCCGCCGCAGTCGGACGTTTCGGTGGTGGTGATCGATCTGGCCGGGGGCGAGATCCGTTGCCTGGTCGGTTCGGCGGACCCAGACGATCCCAACGGCGGCCAGGTCTGCGGGGCCACCGCCTGGCGCAGCCCCGGGTCGGCGCTCAAGCCCTTCGTCTATGCGGCGGCGTTCGAGGCCGCCCGCGCCGACGCCAATACCCTCGTCTACGACGTGCCCATCGAGCGCAGCGGCTGGGCGCCGCATAATTTCGACGGCACGTTTCGCGGCCCGGTCACCGTCGCCGCGGCCCTGCGCGACTCGCTCAACGTTCCGGCGATACTCGTCGCCGAGCAGATGGGGATGGAGCGATGCGCGGGATTGATGACCGCGGCGGGCGTTGCGTTCCGCGACCGCCCCGCGCAAAACCTCGGCCTGGCGATGGTCGTCGGCGGGGCCGAGGTGCGGCTGCTGGATCTGACAAACGCCTACGCCACGATCGGGCGAGGCGGCGTATATCGACCGGCGGTGCTGTTTGCGGATTCAGGGGTCGGGGAGCATGGGCGAGACGCCCATGCCACAAAACCGGCCGGTGGCATGGCGACACCGGTTGTATCGGGGTCGCCATGGGCATGCCACAAGACCGGGGAGCATGGGCGAGACGCCCATGCCACACAGACAGAGCATGGGCGAGACGCCCATGCCACACAAACGCGGGCCATGGATGCAAACGTCTGCGCGGCGCTGGACGCCATTCTCTCCACGCGCAACCGCTGCCCGGCTGGCATGGAAGACCGCCTCGGCGACGCGATTCCCTGGTTCATGTGGAAGACCGGTACCAGCAGCGGCCGGCGGGATGCCTGGGCGCTGGGGCACAACGGACGCTTCGCCGTCGGCGTCTGGGTCGGGCGATTCAGCGGCGGCGGCAGCGGCGGGTTCGTCGGGGCCCTGGCGGCCGAGGCGCTGCTGGCAACCATCTTCGACAGTCCGCTGGTGCGAAGCACCCGCCCCACCGCCGCGGCGCGGCCCTGGGTGGTCATGCATCCGCTGGACAGGCCTGCCGAGGCGGCCGCTCCCGTACACATCGTCTATCCCGCCCAGGGGGCCACGTTCGTGACCATCGCCGGCCAAGCGGTCATCAACGCGCGGGTCAACCAGGACCGAGAGCTTCACTGGTTCCTCGACTCGCACCTGCTGCCCCAGCGCCAGGCCCCGCGACTGACCTTGCCCGCCGGGCGGTACGAGTTGCGATGCGTCACCGCCGAGGGGCAGGCCTCCGCCGTCACCTTTCACGTGCAATGAATAACCCTGCACGGTATTGTTTGCCCATGGACATTCTTCCGGCAATTGACCTGCGCGGCGGCAAGGTGGTGCGCCTGGCCATGGGCGACTATGACCGCCAGACCGTCTACAGCGACGACCCGGCGGCCGTGGCGAGAGAGTTCGCCGCCGCCGGGGCCAAGTGGATCCACATCGTCGACCTCGACGCCGCCCGCAGCGGCGAATTGACCAACCTGCCCGCGCTGGCGGCGATCCGCGCCGCCGTGCCGCTGCATCTGGAAGTCGGCGGCGGCGCCCGCAACGACGCGGCCGTCGCCCGCCTGATCGACTGCGGGGCCGACCGCGTGGTCATCGGCTCGGCGGCGCTGAAAGACTGGGCGTGGTTCGAGCGCCTGGTGCAGCGCGACCAGATGAGCGGGCGCTTGGCCCTGGGCCTGGACGCCCGGGAGGGCAAGCTGGCCGTTGCGGGCTGGCGGGAGCAGTCGCAGGTCGCGGCCGTGGACCTGGCGGCGCGGGTGAAGGGTTGGCCGCTGGGGGCGATCATCTATACGGACATCGCCCGCGATGGGATGTTGTCGGGGCCGAATTTTGACGCCACGGCCGAACTAATCGCCTCTACCGACGTATCGGTAATAGCGTCCGGCGGGGTCAGCAATCTCCAGGACATTCTCCAGTGCCAGGCCATCGGCTGCAGCGGCGCTATTGTCGGCAAGGCGTACTACACTGGGGCGGTGGACTTGGCCGAGGCCTGCCGCCGCATCGGTGAGCCCTGAAAAAATTTCCCGGAAAAGGCTTTGCTTTTTTCCGCCGGTCGCTATCATAGCGCCGACAGAGGGGTGAAGAGGTTCTTAGAAGGCCTGGCGGTTTCCCGAACTTTTGTGCCAGGTGCCTATCACACACAGTGGATATTTGGAGTTTCCGAATAATGGACGAAGTACCCGCAACAGGCAACGGCGATTCTAAGCTCAAGAACAGCGACTACATCATCGGCGCCGGCGTGCTGGAGATCACCGAAAAGGGTTACGGTTTCCTGCGCCAGGCCAAGAACGGCTACAAGCCCACCCCCGGCGACGTGTTCGTCGGCAAGGACTTCGTGCGACACGGCGGGCTTCGCAGCGGTCTGTACGTCGAAGGGCGCGTGGCCCCGCCGACCAAGCGCAAGGGCGGACCCAAGCTCGAAGAGGTCGTCTCGATCAACGGCAAGGCCATCGACGAGTACAACGACGTGGTGCCCTTCCGCGAGCAGGTCGTCGTGGACCCGCACCCGCAACTCAAGCTCGAGTATCCCGAGGGTCCGCTGGAGATGCGCGTGCTGGATCTGGTCTGCCCCATCGGCAAGGGCCAGCGCGGGTTGATCGTCGCCCCGCCCCGCTCGGGAAAGACCATCCTGCTCCAGCAGATCGCCAACGCCGTGACCGTCAACAACCCCGAGTGCTACGTCATGATCCTGCTCGTCGACGAGCGCCCGGAAGAAGTCACCGACTTCAAACGCAACTGCCTCAAGGCCGAAGTCGTCGCCTCCAATAACGACCAGGACGTGGCCTCGCACATCCGCGTGGCCGAGTTCTCCATCGAACGCGCCAAGCGCATGGCCGAGTTCGGACAGGACGTCGTCGTCCTGCTCGACAGCCTCACCCGCCTCGGCCGGGCGTACAACCGCGGCATCGAAGGCTCCGGTCGCACCATGAGCGGCGGCGTGGACATCCGCGCCCTGGAGATCCCCAAGCGTCAGTTCGGCGCCGCCCGGCGCATCGAGAACGGCGGAAGCCTGACCATCATGGCCACCGCCCTGATCGAGACCGGCAGCCGCATGGACGACCTGATCTTCGAAGAGTTCAAGGGCACCGGCAACATGGAACTCTCGCTGGACCGCAAGCTGGCCGAGAAACGCGTCTGGCCGGCGATCAACATCCCGCAGTCCGGCACGCGTAAGGAAGAGCTGCTGGTCGAACCGTGGAAGCTGCCCAAGCTGCACATGCTCCGCCGGTTCCTCTCGAACCTCAACGCCGAAGAGGAAATGCCGCAGTTGATCACGGCGCTGAAGAAGTTCAACACCAACGATGACTTCCTGCGCCAGCTTGACGTCCGCGGCTAACGCCTGACATCCGAAATGGTCACCCCCCCACGCCCAGGGATTCCAATCCCTGGGCGTTTCTACTTGGTCCAGGGATTAAATCAGCCGCTGAGGTCGCTGAGGTCGCAGAGGGAAGAGGCTGCTCTGAAAATAACCGCGGAATCAGAGATGGGTGGCATGGCGACACACGTTCCTGTTTCTCGTGGGTCGCCATGATTCAGCGCACACACCCATGGCGACCCGCTGAACAACGCGTGTCGCCATGCCACCCTGCCGCAATCCGAGATCCGAAATCCGCGTTGGTTGCGCCTACTTGTTCGCCTTGGGCGCCGGAGGCGCCACATAGCCTTTGGGGCGGGCGAAGACCGGCAGGTATCGATAGTACACTTCCAGCGTCAGCGTGCCCAGCACGGTGGTGTACACGCGCCCGCCCAGGCGGCTGTGCTTGTCCTTGGGGTCCCAACTGCCCTTGAGGTCGCCTTCCTTGTTCTGCAGCGACAGCAGGCGCGACTGCATCTTCTGGTTCCAGGAGGCCCACGAGTCGTTCTGCAACTGGGCCAGGCACAGGGCGGTATAGTACCACGTGTAGAAGTCGTCGCGGCCGAGCAGGTCGTTTCGTCCCTTGCCCGGTTCGAAATGCAGCAGATACTCTCCCAGTTCCTTCTGCTGGGCGTCGGAGAGTTTCTGGCCCAGGAGCATGCGGCAGAATGCCGCCTCGGCCGACATCGCCGGCTGGGGGATCCGGTCGGTATATCCCGACAGCGCCCGCTGGGGGGTTCGGCTGGCGACGCTGTCGAGCCATCGCAGGGCGCCCCACATCGTCGCGTCGGGCACCTTCACGTCGAGATGCTTGATGCTGTACAGCGACATGACCTGCCAACCGAAGATGCTCGTGTCACCGTCGTCGCCGGGATGATACCGCCACCCGCCCGTTCGCGGGTTCTGCGCGGCGATGGTGAACCGCACCGCCTTGAGCGCCGACTGGCGGTAACTGTCCTCGTTGGTCATGACGGCGGCCTCGACCATCGCCAGCGTCGCCATGCCGTGGTCGTACATGTCGCCTTCGCCCCGCATGCCGCCGTCGGGTTTCTGCTGGGCAGCCAGGTACGCCAGCGCCTTGCGAACGGTCTCCTGGTACGGGCCCGCCTTGGCTGGCGTGGCGTCGGTAGCCAGAAAGCACAGCGTCGCCAGGCCCGTCAGGGCCATGTCATGGTCGCTGGGCTTGTTCTGTCCGGGCTTGGGGCCGCCGGTGAAGTACGTCCAGCGCCCGTCGGGTTCCTGGCAGCGGGCCAGGAAGTTCAGCGCGTTGGCGACGGCTTCCTCGGTCGTGGCCGACCCGCCCATGATCTCGACATTCTTCTTGCGGATAGGCTCCTGGCGATGGGCCAGCGCCTGCGGCTGCGGAAGAGCCTCGGGGGCGGGCTTGAACTCGGGCACCGTCACATTGGTATTGACCGCCAGGGCGCCGCCGGCGACTTCCCCCGCCGCCGACCGCCCGGCACTGCCGACCGCCTGGGCGATCGAACCGGCCTCGCCAACGTTCGACGCCACCGCGGCGCCGCTGACATCCTGAACGGTCTGCCCGCTGCCGGCAGGTCCGCCATTGGTGGCGACCGGTCCGGCCAGGGCGCCCGGACGGGCGATGCCGGGCATGGGTCTGCCCTCGGCGCCGGTCACGCCTCCGGCGGGGCCTTTGATCGTCGAGACTACCGGCGCCCCGCCGGCGGGGGCGGCGCTGCTACCGACGCCCACGGTTTCGCCGACGCTCTGTTCGAGCGCCGCGCGGCCGCCTGTATCCGTGGCCACGAGGGTGGAGCCTGCCTGGGCCGTCCCGACCTGTGCGGCTGGGGCGCCGCCGGCAACGGCGCCGGTGGGCAGAGTGCTCTGGGGTCCGCCGGTCTGCTGGCGGGCCGCGACGCTGCCCGTTCCGGCCTGTCCCGGCGTGGCGACGGTCGCCTCGCTGGTGCGGACCGGTCCCTGCCCGCCGATGGTGCCGGGCGTTCCGACGTTGGTCGGAGCGTCGCGAACCACCGGGCCGACAAAGGTCCCCGCCTGCACGTCGCGACCGAGGTCTTGCCCGACGCGCCCGCCGCCGCTGTCTTCGATAACGGCCGTCGACGAACCGCCGACGCCTCTGGCGGGCACGCCCAACGCGCCGGTGCCGACTTCGCCGGGACCTTTGGCGGTTCCGGCCGAGCCTGCGGTAGCCAACTGCTGATTACTGATCTTTTCGCCGGCGCCTTGTCCGGCAGAGGGCCTGGCCTCGGGGTCGCCCTTGACGCGTTGACCGCCGGCCAGAGTGCTGGGCAGGCCCGGCTGCATCTGCGGCGTTCCCGGCAGACCGGTGACGCGCGTTGCGAGGCTCTGCTCGGCGCTGGAGGCCTCCCCCGCGCGGCTGGCGCCGGACTGTGCCGCGGCCATCGATGACCCACCCGCCTGGGCGGGAACCTCCGAGACCTCGACCGTGCGAGCGGGCGAGGCCTTGGCCGACGCTTCGCCGGCGAGCTTGGCGTTGGGGGCGGCCTGGCTGACGCCGGTGGCCTTGACCTGGTTCTCCGTCGCGGCGACGCGTTGGGCTTCTAGCTGCCCGGCCTTGGCGTCGACCTGTTTATTGACCGGTTCGGCGGTTGGCTTGACGGCGCTTTCTGCGGCGGTGGGTTTGGCCTGCCACTGCTGGGCGTCGGGGGAAATCTGTTTGAGCTCGGCCTTGGCGGCCTGGACCTTTCGCTCGGCCATTTCGAGCTGGGCCTTGGCTTCGGGCGTCTGGGCCATCTGGGCCTTGGGGTTCTGATCGGTCTGCTGCTTGTTTTCCTGCTGTTTGAACTGCTGCTGCTGGTTCTGCTTGGCCAGTTGGGGCGTCTGGACGTCGGGCTTGACCTGGGTCTTGACGAGTTCCTCGGCGCTCTTCTTGACTTCTTCCTTGGGCTTTTCCAGTTCGCGCGGCTTGGGTTGTTCCTCGGTCTTGGGCGCTTCCTGGGTGGGGGTTTTGGGTTTGGGAGCCTTGGGCTGGGGCGTCTCGACCTTTTCCGGATTGGTCAGCGGATTGGGGATCGGCAGCGGCGTGTTCTGCTTTCGGGCGTCCTGCATGACCTGCAGCTCGGGGGCGCTGCGCAGGTTGACCGTAGGCGGCTCGCGTGTGGCCGTCTCAAATGAGATCACCGTCGAGACCTGGGTGATTCGCGTCAGGAGGATCAGGATGATATGCGCCAGCAGCGCCAGAACGACGCCCTTCTGGATCGGGCTCATCCACCGCGCGTGTTTCTTGGGGATCAGGTACAGCCCCAAACCCAGCATCGCCAGGAATATCGCCAGCATGATCCAGACGTTCATGATGCGTTCTTTGAACGACTGATCGCCGATCTCGGAGGCGTGTGAGACCCAGAACCAGGCGCCGCATATGACGACCGCGACGGCCAGCGTGCCCATCATCGCCGCGGCAAAGACCGACCAACTGAACGGGGTTTTGTTCTTTGGGCTCACCTGATTATGTTATCTTTCCGGCCATCGCCACCGCAGCATTACTTGTTCTTGACCATATCGGCGGGAAGCAGGTACGCGATCTTCGCCTTGTTGATTTTGGCCTCATGGGCCTTCTCCACGACCTTGGCGAAATATTCATGGAGCGATTCGCGATCGGCGCGGATGAGGAACTCGCGATCGGGGTCGTTCCTGGCCATCTCCGCCAGCACCGGCACGATGGCATCATAGTGAGGATAGTCGCCGTACTTCTTGGCGCCGATCTTGACGGCGCCGTCGCGACCGATGTTGATCACGGTGTCTTTAGGTTGCGCCGACATGGGCGCCTGGGAGTCGCTTCCGGGCAGTTGCACGCTCTGGTCGCGTTCGGTCTGGGCCAGCGTGGTGGCCACCAGGAAGAAGATCAGCAGCAGGAAGACCATGTCGATCATGGGCGTCATGTTGATCGACGATTCGTCTTCGTGCTGGTTGTCGACGATTTTCATGGGGAGCTTTCCTTTACGCCAGCGCCGGCACGATCACGACGCCCTTGCACTTGGGGCACAGGCCCTTCTTGCCCGCGCGATCGGCGGGAACGCGCAGGCCCTTGCCGCACGAGTTGCACTTGAACTCGATGGGGGCCAGTTCGTGGGCCTCCTCGTCGCCGGCGAGGTAATGCTCGGCAAACTCGATCGAGGCGCTGTTGAGCCCGGCGACGATCGACTCGATCTTGCCGCGGAAATAGTAGTAGAACACCAGCGTGGGAATGGCCACCAGCAGCCCCGCATAGGTCGTGACCAGGGCCTCGTAAATACCGTACGCCAGTCTTGCCGCGTCGCCCGTGCCCACGCGCGCGGTGACTTCGAACGCCCGGATCATGCCCGTGACGGTGCCGACCAGCCCCAGCATCGGGGCCACCGCCGCCACCGCGAAGAGCATCTGCATGTTGCGGCGCAGCTTGTGGATCTCGCCGGCGGCGGCGTCTTCGATGGCGCGCTCGACCGATTCTTCGCCTTTCTTGAGCCTGGCGATGCCCGCCGCCAGCACGCGGCTGATCGGGCAGTCCCACTGCTGGCAGAACTCCAGGCCCTTGGACCGGTCGTCCGTGGCGGGGTTGAACGCCTGCTTGAGCTTGTCCAGGAAGCCCTTGGGGATGATCGCCCGGCGACGCAACGCCACCAGGCGCTCGATGATGATCGCCAGGCCGAAGATGCTGCTCAGGGCGATGGGGATCATGAAGAACCCGCCCTTGACGAACAGCTCAAAGTGCGTCATCTGAGAGCCTGCCGGTTGCGACGCCGGCTGCGTTGTCGCCCCCGCGGCGGCGGGCTGGGCTTCCGTGGCGGGTTGGGCTTCTTTGGCGGGCTCGCCCGCCTTGGCGGCGCCAGCCCTGGCGGCGCGGCGGGCCTGGGCCTGGGCGTCCGAGGGCTTGAACAAGGCCGTTGCGGCGATGGCGAGAATGGTTACCGCCAACAACCACATGGGCGGTCTCTTGGGCAGATTAACGCTGGTGATCATGAATGCTCCTGCAGTTCAGACTACTCTTTGACGCACGTTAGGGGTTTCAGTTCGCGCCGGGCAGATTTTCGAGGCGCTTTTTCGCCAGGGCGGCAACATCCTGGTCTTTGTACTTCTCGATGCACATCGTATATTGCGCCCGCGCATCGTCGTACTGCTTGAGGTATTCGAACGCCCGTCCGGTTTCATACAGAGCCTTGCCCGACCACTGCGGGTAGGCATAGACGATATCCACCTTCAGCAGCTCTCGGGCCGCTTCGTTGTACTTCGCCTGGGCAAAATAGCACTCGCCGATCTGGAACTGCGCGCGGGCGGCCGTCTCGCCGTTGTGCGCTTCGATCACCGCCGTATACCACGTGCGCGCGTCGTCGTACTTCTTCTGGTTCTCCATCGCCCAGCCAACGCCGAACCGCGCCAGGTATCCGTACTCATTGCCCTTGTGCTTGTCGAGGAACTCCTGATACGTCGCCGCCGAGGCGCTGTAGTTGCCGTTGGTCGCCTGCACCTCGCCCAGCTTGAGCCGAGCGACGGCGACCAGCTTGTCGCTTTCAAACTTCTTGATCAGCGCGGCGTAATGTTCTTCGGCCTTATCCAACTCGCCCGCGGCGGTGCAGGCGATACCGGCCTGGTACATCGCGGCCGGAACCAGTTCGTTGTCGGGGTAGTTCTTCAGGAACTCGCCGAAGGCCTTGGCGCACTTGGACGGTTCGGACATTTCGCTGTAGCACAGCCCGAGGCGGTACTGGGCGACGGCCTTGGTCTTGGCGTCGGCCTGGCGGTCGGCGAGCACCTTTTCGGCCAAGCCTGCCGCTTCCGAATACTTCTTATCGAGGCAGAGCAGTTCGGCCAGTTCGGTGCTGGCCGGGGAGACCAGCTTGCTGTTGCGGAACTTCGCCAGCAGTTGCTGGTAAGCGGCGATGGCCTTGGCATTGTCCTTGACCGCCCGGTACGACCAGGCCAGGTTGTACAGCACAACGTCGCTGACGCTCTGCTTCTTGTCGGCCAGGGCGGCGAAGATCTCGACCGCCTCGGCGTGCTTGTTGCTCTTTGCCAGGCATTCAGCCAGGAGGAACTTCGCCTCGTTAAGGCGCGGGGAAGACCCGTACGCGCTGACGAAGGTCTTCAGGAGCGTGGCGGCCTGGTCGATCTTGCCCGCTTCCTTGGCACAGATGCCCTGCTGCATCGCCGCGTCGGCGGCCAGGGCGTCCTTGGGATACTCGGCCACGAGCTTGCCGAACCGCTCTGCCGCCGCGTCATACTTCTTGGCGTCAAAGTCGATCCATCCCAGCAGGAACATCGCCGCCGGGAGCACGTCGACCGGAGCCTTGGCCTTGGGGTCGAGCACCTTGGCCAAGGCGCCTGCCGCCTTGTCCGACTGTTTGAGCTTCTGGTAGGCCAGTTGTCCGTAAGCCAGCAGGGCGCGGGCGACCCAGGGCGAGCCCAGCGGCTGGTCAATCAGGGTCGAGAGGGTCTTCTCGGCCTTGTCCGTATTGCCGGCGCGGCTGTACGAGAGGCCCAGCTTGAAGGTCGCCTCCTGCTTGAGCGAGCCGCCGGAGGCGATGTAACTATCGAGCGACTTGGCCGCCGCGGGATACTGCTGGAGCTGAATCTGGGCGTCGCCGAGATAGAACGCCGCTTCGCGCAGATTCTCGTCCTTGGCCGCGGCAGCGTCGGCGGCGATAGGAGCAAGAATCTGGGCGGCCTTTTTGTAGTCGCCGGCCAGGAACGCACACTGCCCAAGGCGCAGCGCCAGGCGCTGCTGGCGGGCGCCCGTGGCGCCGGGCAGGAGCTTCTCGAAGAGCTTGGCCGAGTCGGCGTGCTTGCTCATCAGGAAGAGGTTCTCGGCCGACAGTTCCGTCGTGGCGGCCGTGACGGGGGAATCGGGGCCTTTGAGGATTTTTTCGCACAGCGTGTTGCTGGCGGCGAACTGCGTGAGCTTGTGCAGGCAGAACGCCTGGCGGTACATCGCGTCGCCGGCCTGGGCGTGGGCGGAATGCTTGTCGGCGAAGGCGCCGAACTCCTTGGCCGCCAGCTCGTACTGCCCCAGTTCCATCGCGCACAGCGCCTGGTCGAAGAGGATGGCTTCGAGATTCTCCGGCGGCGGGGTCATGGCCGCCAGCTTGATCAGCGCCTCCCGGGCGGCGGCGTGTTTCTTCTCGGTCATGTCGCACTGGGCGATCCAGTACGATGCCTTGCGGGCGCGCTGCGGGTCGTTGGCCACGACCTGATCGAGCGTCTTGCGCGCCTCGCCCGTCTGACCGGCTCCGAGCTGCGCCAACCCCAACTGCAGGCGCGCCGCGGGGGCGAACGAATCGCTGCCGTACTTGCTGACGGCGGTGCTCAGCTCCGTGACCGCCTCGGCGAACTTGCCCGCCTTGTACAGCGCCAAGCCCAGGCTGTAGTACCCTTCGCCCTTGCGCGGGTCGGGGGCGATCTTCAAAAAGTTCCGATACTGCTCGGCCGCGCCGTCAAGCTTGTTCTGGTATTCCATCGCCTGGCCCAGCAGCAGCGTGGCGTCTTGAGCGTACGAGGAACTCTTGTTGTCGGAGACAAACTTGGCCAGCGTCTTTTCGCTGCCGGCGTAGTCTTTCAGGGCCGACTGCGAACAGGCCATGAAATATTCCGCCGCTCCGCGATGGCTGCTCGAGCCGTAGTTCTTGATGAACGCTTCGCAGGCGGCCAGCGAATCTTTGGGGCGTTCCAGAAGGAACAGCACCTGAGCGCGGTTCAGGGCCGCCAGTTCGGCGTGCTTGCTCTTGGGGTGGTTCTCCAACAGGTCGTCGAACGTCGCCAGGGCCTGATCGTTCTGCTTGGTCGCCAGCAGGCAGTGCCCCAGCACCGCCAGCGCCTCGTCGCGCTGTGAGAACTTCTTGTCCTTGACGAGCTCATTGAGGGCCTTGGCCGCCTCTGCGTAGGCGGGCGGTTTGAGGCGATAGTGGCAGACGGCCAGACCATACCGGGCCGCCGAGGCCTTCTCATGCGTGGGATACTTCGCCAGGAAGGTCTCGTAGTCCGTAATGGCCATCTTGTACTGACCGCGGTCAAAGAGCCCGCTGGCGGCCATCAACTGCTTCATTGCCGCGTCGGACTTGGCCCCTTCGACGGGAGCGGGCTTGGCGTCCGTTTCCTGTGCCGTCGCCGCCGCGGCCGACGCTATCAGCACTGCCGCCGCCAAGGCGGAAAACATACCGGTCCATCTGCTCGCAAAGGAATGCTTGGTCATCGCGTCTGACTCCCTGTCATGTTTTTGCGTCCTGCCGCCGGCGCAACAGGCCACTGCACAATCGCGCACTGTCACAGGTATGCCGCCGATCCACGGCGGGAACCCTGATTGTATACTTCAACACGCCATCTGCAAGCGCGGGTTGCGGTTGTTGCGCAAAGCCTCAAAGAGGACAGGCCGCTTACTTCAGCGCCGTCACGTCGACCTTCTTGAACTCCGCTTTGCCGCCCTCGGCGAACAGCGTCACCGCCGCCGGGTTGGTCACGCTGACGGCTTTGGGTTTGGCCATGCGAATGCGGTTGTTGGCCCGCAAGGTCATCAGCCCCCCGCCGATGGTCACCTGCAACCTGACCGTTCCGGCGTCTGACGGCAGCAGCACGAACGGGATCGGCGCACCGCCGGCCACGAGCGACTGACCGGTGAAGACGACCTCAACCGGCGAAGACGCGCCGAACCGCAACCCCACGCGCTTGGCCGTGCCCGGAGCGAACTCGGCGACCACATTCACGCCCTGCGACGACCCGGCGTCCAGCGTCCTGGTGCCGCCATCGAGTGAGACCGCCGCGGCCGAGAGCGTCTTGTCCGGCGTGCCTTTGGGCACGATCAGGTCCTTCCAGTTCCAGCTCGCGCTGAGGCCGCAGAGCTTGCCGTGGTAATTCGGCCCGCCCTTGCCGCCGTTGCAGTAGAAGACCACGTCGATAGCGTCCTGGGTGACCACGCAGAGATTGCCGCTGCCGCTGGTCTCGGGGTTGACGGTCGTGACGGCCGCAACGCCGGCGTAGTCGTAAAACGCGTGGCGATGGTTGTGCCCGCCGAAGGCCTGCGCCACCTTGTGCCTGGCGATCACGTCGAAGTATTCCTTGCACCCCGAAGGAAAATGAACCAGCAGGATCGTGCGCGTGCCCGGTTTGACGGCCGACAGATCCTTGTCCAGCCACGCCGCCGCGATCGGCGGGGCCGAGCCCTCGACGTGTTCCTTGATGTCAGGGTCCCACCAGTCGATCGACGCGAAGTGTACCCCGGCGTAGTCGAACGACCAGCGAATCGGACCAAGGTACTTCGTGAACCCGCCCGCCCCGGCCAGCGGACCGCTGCCGCGCTCAACCTGCTTGACCATGTCGTGATTGCCCGGCGTGAAGAACATCGGCACGGGGAACTCCTGCCCGATCTTCTTGAGGCCGGTGAACATTGACTCGGCATTGTCCGGGCCGGCGTAGCCCATGTCGCCGGTGTTGAAACAGAACTTCAGCAGGCCCCCCAGCTCTTTCACGCGCGGGGCAATGTTCTTGTACGCCCAGCCGCCGCCGTGGTCGTCGGACATGTGCAGGAAGGCAAACGGCAGCGACTGCTTGTCCTCGCGCAGGGCGAAGTCCACGCGCGTCGCGTCGGCGAGTTGGTCCAGCCGCGCCCACCACTGCCCGCTCGGCCACATGCCGCTGGGCCAGCTTACCGACACCACTCTCGCGCCGGCGTAGGTCAAGACGCGGTCGGGCGCGATCGTGATGCTGTAGGCTCCGTCGTCGCCGGTGACGGCAAAGCCGACCCCGTCCGTGACCCGCACGCCGGACAGCCCCTTCTCGCCGTCGTCGCGTTTGCCGTTGGCGTTGGCGTCCAGGAAGACGACGCCCTTGACCACTGCCGGCGCCTCGCCCCGCGCAACGGACCAAACCATCAGGCACGACAGCACAACGATACACGCATTCTTGATCATCATAATGCACTCGCCTGGGCCGCCCGCGCCGGTCGCGCAGCGTACAGTCATTCAACCCGGCGAGCCTGCAGACTATCCGCCAAATACCAGGAATCTGCCCCCCCCGCCGGCGCTTCCACTTCCTTGCACTTTGTTGTACTTTTCACAGCGGTTTCGAGGGAACCTGCGGCCAGGGAATATGCGACACAGAGACGCAGAGAAAACAGAGAAAAGCAACTGTAACAAAGAAGAAGAGTTAAGAAGCTTCCCGCCCCTGTTTTCTCTGCGCCTCTGTGTCGCAAGGTCTTTGCCAGCCCGAAAGCGGTACGGCCTATACCACAATTCCTCTTCCTTGCACTTTGTTGTACTTTTCACAGCGGTTTGCAGGAAAGTCCATCTTCCGCCCCCCGTCACGCCACAGAATCATCGCCCCATTGAACGTAATATATTATTAGCACATGACTTATATCGCCGCCCGACACCATCATAGTCGTAACACATTTTCCTGCAAGAAGTTATATGCCGTCTGCCAAGACCCAAGGTGCCCCCCCCAACGCAGTTAATCTGTTGTCGTGCGTCCAGACCCGTTAGCGGCGGGGCTCGCCCCGCGCGTTCGCCCCACGACTCCGCACCCCGCGCCGAGTCGCACGGTCCCTGGCCAAACCCGCCACCGAGTTGTCCGCGATCTCAACCATTCACCATCTCACGCTCATCACTTCACACAACAACTCCACCCGACCCCTTTTTGAAGATTGTCCAGTTGCCTTCCCGCATGGCGATCCTGCGGGCGGGGGAACGCCTGAAAAATTCCCAAAAAACCTCTTGCATCAATCGGGCTCATAGATTCAAATGACTATTTGAAATAAACGTTTGACACGGGCGTTGAACATGGAGACACCATGACCGATCCCAAACGACAATCCGGCGACACGCGTGAAAAGATCCTCGATGTGGCTTGCGGGCTCTTTGCGGACCGGGGCTATCGCGGCACGACGGTGGCCGCCATCTGCAAGTTGGCGCAGGCGAACATTGCGGCCGTCAACTACCACTTCGGGAGCAAGGAAGAGCTTTACCGCCAGGCCTGGCGTCATGCGCACGAGCAACTGATCGCCCTGACTCCGCCCGACGGCGGCGTTCCCGCCAGCGCAACGGCCGCTGAGCGTCTGCGGGGGCGGATCCGCGCGGGGCTGCAGCGTGGGATGGTGGGCGAAAGCGTCGAGATGCGCATCATGCGCAGCGAGATGGCCAATCCCACCGGTCTGCTGCGGCAGGTGATCGAGGACGCCATCGGCCCCCTGCGCCGCGCGACGCAGGACATCCTCCGCGAGCTGCTGGGCCCGCGCGCCACCGACCTGGACGTCGAGTTCTGCGAAGTGTGCGTGATAGCCCCCTGGATGCACGTCATGCATCACCGTCGTGCGGAAAAACACCAGGGCCTGGCGCCGATCTTCCGCGAGGACATGCTCGAGACCATAACCGACCGGTTCACAACCTACGCCCTGGCCGGGATTCGCGAAATCCGCCGCGACATCGAGGCGTCAGGCGGTAAACGGGGCAAGGAAGAACGCCGGCCCCGCGCAGGAGCGAAGAAATCATGAAGACCATCCTGAAGCGAATTGCAGTGGTGCTGGTGCTGGCCAGCGGTATCACCGTCGCGGCTGCGTGGTATCTGCGCCCCGCCAACGGACAGTCCGCCTCCTTCGAGACGGTCAAGGTCACGCGGGGCGACCTGCTGGTGACGATCGCCGCCTCGGGCACGCTCGAGCCGGAAGAAGTGGTCGATATCGGCGCCCAGATCAGCGGACGCATCGTCTCCTTCGGCAAAGACGCCGCCGGAAAGAGCGTCGATTACGGCTCGAACGTCACCCGCGACATGGTTGTGGCCAAGATCGACGACGCCCTGTATCAGGCCGATCTGGAGGAAGCCATCGCCCAGATCAGTTCCGCCGAGGCCGGCATCAAACGCGCCGAGGCGGACCTGAAGCAGTACCAGGCCAAGAGTTTCTGTGCCCTGCGCGACTGGGAGCGTGCCCAGAAGCTCAAACAGACGGCCGCCGACGCGATCTCGCAGAGCGAATTCGACTCGTACCAGGCCGCATACGAAACGGCCGCCGCTAATGTGGACGTGGGCAAGGCCGCCGTCTCCCAAGCCCAGGCAAGCCTGTCGCAGGCGCAGAACGCCCGCTCGCGCGCCCAGCGGAACCTGGATTACTGCACGATCAGCTCGCCCATCGACGGGATGGTCATCGACCGCCGCGTGAGCATCGGGCAGACCGTGGCGGCCGGGCTCAACACCCCCAGCCTGTTCCTGATTGCCCGCGACTTGCGCAAGATGCAGGTCTGGGTCTCGGTGAACGAGGCCGACATCGCCCGCGTCCATCCCGGTCAGAGCGTGACCTTCACCGTCGACGCCTTGCCCGACGAGACGTTCAGCGGGCAGGTCTACCGGATCCGCCCCAACGCCGCGATGACGCAGAACGTGGTGACCTTTACCGTGGAGATTTCGGCAGACAACGCGGCCGGTCGCCTGCGCCCGTACCTGACGGCCAACGTGCGGTTTGAAGTGTCCCGGCGCGACAACGTGCTGATGGTTCCGACGGCGGCATTGAGCTGGACGCCGACGGTGGAGCAGGTCTCGCCGCAACACCGGCAGGGCCCGCCGCAGGGGCAGGCGCCGCCGGATGGGGCGGGGTCTTCGACGCGACCGGCCAGTGGCAAGTCTTCGACCGGCGGTTTTCTCTACGTCGCCGCGGGCGGCTATGTGAGACCGGTGCCGGTCATGACCGGCGTGACGGACGGGGCGAACACCGAGGTGATCAGCCCGGAGCTCAGCGAAGACATGGAGGTGGTGACGGGCGTTCGAACCGGACCGGCAACGGCGCCCCAGAGCGACCTGAGCAACCCCTTTACGCCCAAGGCGCCCAAGAACATGCGTCCGCCGTCAGGGGGCGGCGGTCCGCCGCCGCTCTAAGGGGGACCGGGCGCGCCACCGAGGGAGACCAGCCATGGAATTTATCGAGCTGCACGACATCTACAAGACTTACAGCATGGGCGACATCGACGTGCCGGTGCTCAAAGGCGTCTCGCTGTCGATATCCAGCGGCCAGTGCGTCGCCCTGACCGGCGCGTCGGGCTCGGGCAAGACGACGCTGATGAACATCCTGGGCTGCCTGGACCGCCCCACCAGCGGCGAGTACTGGCTGGACGGGCAGGAGGTGTCGCGATTCTCGCCGGACCGGCGCGCCTGGGTTCGCAGCCGCATGCTGGGATTTGTCTTCCAGAGCTTCAATCTGCTGGCCCGCACCAGCGCGGTGGAGAACGTGGCCATGCCGCTGTCCTACTCGCCGGAGCACCTGGGCGACCGCCAGGTCCGCGAACGAGCCGAGGAGATGCTGGGCAAAGTAGGCCTGACTGAACGCATGCACCACGAGCCCTCGCAGCTTTCGGGCGGTCAGCAGCAGCGCGTGGCCATCGCCCGGGCGCTGATCAACCGCCCGCCGATTCTTTTCGCCGACGAGCCCACCGGCAACCTCGACTCGCACACCAGCAAAGAAGTGCTGGAACTGTTCCGCCAGCTCAATCGCCAGGACGGGATCACCGTGATCCTCGTAACGCATGACGCAGGCGTGGCGGCCTGGGCCGACCGTATCGTGCGCATCCAGGACGGCTTGATTATCGGCGACGAATCCACGGGCACGCCAGCAATGGCCGGAGGCGCCGCATGAAGGTCTATCGCACAGTCCGCTCGGCGTTCAAGGCCCTTCGGCGCAATCCGATGCGGGCGATGCTGACGACGCTGGGAATCGTCATCGGCATCAGCTCTGTGATCGCCATGATGGAGATCGGGCAGGGGTCGTCCGCGTCGCTGGCCAAGCGCATCGCCAGCATGGGCGCCAATGTCCTGATGATCATGCCCGGGTCTACCTCGAGCACCGGCGCCAGCCAGGGAAGCGGGAGCATGGCAACGCTGACGCCCACCGATTGCGAGGTGATGGCCAAGGAATGCAAGTCGCTCAAGGCCATCGCCCCCCTGGTCCGCGCCCGCACGCAGATCGTCTATGGAAACCGCAACTGGCAGCCCAACCAGTTGATCGGGACGACGCCCGCTTTCCTGGAGATTCGCGACTGGAAGAAGCTCGCGTCCGGCCAGGCCTTCACCGATCGGGACGTCCTGAGTTCCAACTGCGTCTGCCTGATCGGCCAGACCGTGGTGAAGGAACTCTTCGAGGGCGCCTCCCCCATCGGCAGGGAGATCCGCGTCAACAACGTCCCGCTGCGGGTGGTGGGCGTGCTGGCGCGCAAAGGCGCCAACATGATGGGCATGGACCAGGACGACATCCTCATCGTCCCCTGGACGGTGGTCAAGTTCCGCATCGCCGGTTCGACGCTGGGCAATGCCAACCAGAGCGCCAGCGGCGGGTCCGGCAGCTCGGGAAACGTCCTGAGCAAGCCCTTCCCCAGCGACGCCCCCACCCTCTACCCCGCCAGGTCCAGCACCCAGACCGAGAACAGCCCCATGCTCGTGCGGTTTGCCAGCGTCGACTCGGCGATGGCGGCCGCCAAAAGTGCCCAACAAGTCGCCTCGGCCATCGCCGAAATGAAGACCGTCCTGCGCCGCCAGCATAACCTCAAGGGGGATAAGGCGGACGATTTCGACATTCGCGACGCGGCCGAGATGAGCAACATGCTCTCGTCGACGACCGAGATGATGACCGGGCTGCTGCTGTGCGTGGCGATGATCTCGCTGGTCGTCGGCGGCGTGGGCATCATGAACATCATGCTCGTCTCGGTGACCGAACGCACGCGCGAGATCGGGCTGCGGATGGCCGTCGGGGCGCGGGGGCGGGACATCCTGCGGCAGTTCCTGGTCGAGGCCATCACGTTGTGCCTCATCGGCGGGGCGCTGGGCATCGCCCTGGGCCATGGCGGCTCTAAGCTCGTCGAGATGTTCATGCGCTGGCCGGTCGAGACCTCCCCGACCGCGATCGCCGCGGCCGTCATCGTCTCGGCCGGCGTGGGTATGGCTTTTGGGTTCTATCCGGCCTGGAAGGCCTCGCGGTTGGATCCGATCGAGGCCCTGCGGTATGAGTGAAAAAGGAGCTCTCATGAAGCTGCTGAAAAGGGAGGTTGCATCGGCACGGATGCTGCCCGTCACGATGGCGTTGCTGATGATCGCCGGCGGCTGTACGGTCGGTCCGGACTTCGTGCGGCCCAGGACCTCCGTTCCCAAAACCTACGTGCCCGCCACCACTCGCCCGGCCACCCAGGCTGCCGGCGCGGATCTGCGCCAGTGGTGGAGCGTCTTCAATGACCCGACGCTGACGGCGCTGATCGAGGCGGCGTTTGCCTCGAACCTCGACATGCGACTGGCCGAAAGCCGCATCCGCCAGGCGCGGGCCTCCCGCGGGGTGGCCGTCTCGGGCCTGGGTCCGACACTGGACACCAACTATTCGATCCAGCGCGGTCGCGCCGCCGGCGACACCACCAAGCAATACCAGGCCGGCTTCGACGCCGGATGGGAGATCGACGTTTTCGGCGGCGTGCGGCGAGGCATCGAGGCCGCCGACGCGCAGCTTCAGGCCAGCGTCGAGGACCGCCGCGACATGCTGGTGACCCTGGCCGCCGAGGTGGCCCGCAATTACGTGGACCTGCGCGCGTACCAGCAGCGCCTGGCGATCACGATCAAGAATCTCCAGTCGCAGCAGAAGACGGCCGACCTCACGCGCAGGCGTTTCGAGGGCGGATTCGTCAGCGGTCTGGACGTCGCCAACGCCACGGCGCAGGTGGCGACGACGGCCGGGCAGGTTCCGCTGCTGGAATCCTCCGCCCGCCAGACGATCAATGCCCTGTCCGTGCTGTTGGACCGCGATAGCGAGTCGATGATTCGCCTGCTGTCGAAGCCGGCGGCGATACCCGCCTCGCCGCCGGCGGTGCCCCATGGCGTCCCCTCCGACCTGCTGCGCCGGCGACCGGACATCCGCCGCGCCGAGGCCGACATTCACGCCGCCACCGCCAACATCGGCGTGGCCGCGGCCGACCTGTTCCCCAAGTTCAGCATCGGCGGTTCGTTGGGTTGGCGCTCCGGCGATGCTCACTCGCTGTTTAGCCCCCTGAGCAAGTTCTGGTCGCTGGGCCCTTCGGTGAGTTGGAACCTGTTCCAGTCCGGACGCACGCTGTCCAATATCGAAGTGCAGAAGATGCTCCAGGAGCAGGCGGTGCTGACATACCGCAAGACCGTGCTGACGGCGGTCCAGGAAGTGGAAAACGCCCTGGTAGCCGGCGCCAAAGAGCAGGAGCACTACCACAGCCTCGAAACCGCCGTGGCGGCAAACCGTCGTGCGACCGAACTGTCGATGCAGCTTTACACCCAGGGACGCACCGACTTCCTCAACGTCCTGACGTCTCAGCGGTCGCTCTACGTGACCGAAGAAGCGATGGCCCAGAGCACCCAGACCCTGGCGACGGATCTGATCGCTCTATACAAGGCCCTGGGCGGCGGATGGCAGCGACCCGACTGAGCGACGCCAGGCAAGACGTCAGGCCGCAATGGCCGGGATACACTTCTGGGAGCTGCGCCGGGGCGGATCGGGATTTAAGGGCATGGTGGAGCTATAATTAGGGCTGCGTGGCGCGGGGGCTCGGGCGGGGCTTCAAGAATCTTGTTGCATTGAGCCGTGCCGGAGCGGAGAATCTTACCTCGCACGGCCGGACTACGGCAGGGGCTTTGGGCTCGCCCGGAGGGGCCACGGCTGGACCTGGCCGACAACCGAAACTGCGGCCGCCTGGGATATGGACTTGCCCCCCCCCCGGAGCGGCGTGACATAAAAGACCGCGGCAGAACCCCCCGGATGGGTTCCGCCGGCGGTATAGCCGGAACCAATGACAACACACCACCGCTGGGTTCTGTTGCGGCGTGGGTTAGCCATCGCGGCGATCATTCTGGTCGTGGCCGGCGACCGTATCGCATTGTCTCAACAGTCCGAGCCGATCCAGAACGACGCGGCGCTGGAAGGCAAGGAGATCATCCCCTTCGTCGACGAGGGCGAGAACGGCTCGATCGTCATGGGCGGGTTCCGCCTGTCGATCGGCGACCACATTCTCAGCGGGCGCGACGCCGTCGTCTGGGTGCGCACCACCACGCAGGGCAATGTCGAGAAGCACGCCTTCATCGTCTACGTCGAGGGCGACGTCCAGATCAACGAGCCCGGCGGAATCACGCGAGACAAGGCCGCCCTGGTCGTCCTGCAGAACGTCGGGCGATTCACCACCAAGGGAACCCCCACCACCCGCGACGACGTCAAGAAGACCCCGATCTATCTGCGGGCGGCCGAGGCACGCGAGAAAAGCTCCGCCCGCGAAGCGGCCCTGGGGCGCAACGCCGACGTCGACCGCACCCCGCCGCCGCTGCTGCGCGACGAGCAGGCCCCCCCACGCGCCCGCCTTCGCGACCAGGGCAAACCCCAGGCGCCCTCGCCCGCAACGGGCGACCAGGCCGCGACTCAGCGCCCCGCCCCGCCCCGCCGCCCGGCAGCGCCCGGCGGCGCCGCGACGACGAAGCCCGCCACGGGATTGTCCGAAATGCCCAAGCAGCCGGTGCATTTCTATGCCGAAAAGATCACCTCGGCCCTGATGAAGGACAACCGCCGCATGACGGTCGCCCGCGGCAGCGTGTATATCGCCCAGGGCAACCCCGACGCCGACGCGTTCCTGGAGATGCAGTCGAACGCGGCCGTCATTATCTCGCGCATCTACGGTCCGGAAGGTCCACCGCAGAAAGCGGCTGTCCACCCGGGCAGCCCGAAGGTTTCGCCGACGGCCCGCGAGGGCATCGAGGGGGTGTACCTCGAAGGGGACGTGACGATCTCTCGCGGGAACCGGTACATGCGGAGCGAGACGGCGTATTACGATTTCACGTCGGACCGGGCGTTGATCCCCAACGTGGTCTTCCGGACGATCCAGGAGCAGCGGAACATTCCGGTGTTCGTCCGCGCCGACGAGATGAAGATGCTCTCATCGCGGGAGATGCTGTTCAAAGATGCCCGCGTCTCGACCAGCGACTTCTTCACCCCGACCTACCACATGGGCGCCCGCCGCGTGTACATGCTCGACACGACGCCCTACGACGAGAAGGGCCAGGCCCTGAGCGAGCAGCGGTTCCTGACCAAGATGGAGGACTACACGTTCTCCGTCCGCGGCGTTCCGCTGCTGTACTGGCCGCGCCTGCAGACGGAGATGGAACGCGGCAACACCGCCCTGCGGCGGGTGAACATCGGCAACGACTCCCAGTTCGGATTAGGTCTCGAAACCCAGTGGCACCTGTTCCGCATGCTCGGGCTGATCGAGCCCGAGGGGGTCGAGGCGATGTTCAATTTTAACATCTACCAGAAGGAACTGACCGTCGGCGTCGACTGGGAATACGACCGCCCCACCTTCAGCGGATACGGTATGGCGTACGGCAGCTTTACCAGCAACCTCGAACAGGATTTCGGAACCGAGAACAAGAACATCGAGGCCGAGTCGGCGCGCGGGCGTTTGCTCAACCGCCACAAGCAGTCGCTGCCGGACGGTTGGATGGCCCAGGTGGAACTGGACTGGATCTCCGACCGCAACTACCGCCTGGCGGAGTTCCCCGACGACTTCTACGCCGGAAAAGACAGCGAGACGCTTCTGTACGCCATCAAGCAGCGCGACAACTGGGCCCTGACCGCCCTGCTCCAGGCGCGCATCAACAAATTCCAGACCCAGACCGAGTCGTTCCCGGACGTGAGCTTCTATATGCTGGGCCAGCCGCTGGCCGAGAACCGCCTGACGTACTTCAGCGAATCGCACGCCGGCGTGAAGCGCTGGCAGCCCGATGACGACCTCGTCGGCGTCGAGGGCAGCGACGTGATGGCCCGCGGCGACACCCGCCACGAGATCAACCTGCCCCTGCGCCTGGGGCAGCTCAACGCCGTCCCCTTCCTGATGACCCGCATGACCGGCTGGAGCGACGCGCCCGAGGGCGGCGAAAACTTCCGCCCCATGCTCGAAGGCGGCGCCAAGCTCAGCACCCAGATCTGGTCCATCGACCGCGACGTGCGCAGCCGCTTCTGGGACGTCAACGGCCTCAAGCACATCATCACGCCCGAGCTGGTGGCCTGGGGCAACACCACCGGCGGCGTGGAACCCAACGATCTGTTCCCGATGGAGCCGGGCGTCGAGACCGGTATCAGCGATGTCAGCGGCGTTTCCTTCGGCGTACACCAGTTGTGGCAGACGAAGCGCGGCGGCAATCGGACCACGCCGCCGGCCACCGTCGACTGGATGCGCCTGAGCGTCATGGCCACGGCGTTCTTCACCGACACGCCCCAGCAGCCCGGCGACGGGCGATTCTTCATGTACCGCCCCGAGAACTCGATCGGTCGCGACAATATCTCCGCCGACTATACGTGGTATATCTCGGACTCGACGACGTTCATGGCCGACGTGAACTACGACACCGAGAGCGGCGAACTGTCCCGCAGCGGGATTTCGCTGGCGGTGCAGCGCGACCCGCGGCTGAAGTATTTCGTGGGGCTGCGCACCATCGAGGCCCTCGACAGCGCCGCGGCCACCGTCGGGGCCACGTACAAGCTCAGCGACAAGTACACCGCGTCGATCTTCGAGCAGTACGACTTCGGTCAGAGCGAGAACAGCATCACCGGGTTCACGATCACGCGCAAGATGGAACGCTGGTACGTGGCGTTCAACATCCTGTACACCGCGCGGGAGAAAGACCTCACCGTGATGATGACGCTGTATCCCGAAGGCATCCCCGAGTTCAAACTCTCCACCGGCCGACTCAGCCCGCTCAACTCCAGCAACAAGAACTGAGTTGGTTGACTGGTTGATTGGTTAACTGGTTGACTCGTTGATTGGCTGATTGGTGGTGGGTGGCATGTCGACATGCATGCTTTTTGCAGGTCGCCATGATGCTCGGCGCACACCCATGGCGACCCGCTGAACAACGCGTGTCGCCATGCCACCCGGCAAGACGGGTTGACCTCGCCCAAAAACCGCGCGGGGCAAGCCCCGCCGCTAACGTGACATCAGCGGCTTGATCTCTCGCGGCGGGAGCAGGGTCATTTCTTCAGGTCGTCCGGTGTCACTTCGACGATCACGCGGAACCCGATGGCGGGTGAGCTGTAGTCGGCGGCTGCGGCGTCCCGGTTGGCGCTGCGGCAGAAGGTCGGGCGCGTCTTCCAGGACCCGCCCCGCAGGACGCGGCGCTCGCCCTGGTCGGGGCCGACGGGATCCTTCACAGCCGCGGCGGGGTAAGGGCCCAGCCAGTCGCGGCACCATTCGGCGGCGTTGCCATGCATGTCGTAGAGGCCCCAGGCGTTGGGTTTTCGCGACTTCACCGGCGCCGGTTTGGGGTCGCCTTTCGACTCGTCGACCAGCAGCGTTCCGACGCCGTAGGCGTAGCGGGCGTCGTAGTTGGCGTGGTCGGGCTTGATGCTTTTGCCGGCGCTGAAGGGTCCGGCCGATCCGGCGCGGCAGGCGTATTCCCACTGCGCTTCGGTGGGCAGCAGCACACGCCGGCGGGTGATCTTGGAGAGTTTCTCGCAGAACTCGTTGGCGGCGGTCCACGTGACGTTGAGGACCGGCAAGGCCGGTCCGCGGACCTGGCTGGGATTGGCGTTCATGACGGCCTGGAACATCTCCTGCGTGACTTCGGAGTCGCTCATGTAAAACGGCCAGGTCAGGGTGATGGGGTGGGTGTTTTCGTCGGCGTCGCGCTCGACTTCATCGGCGGGCGAGCCCATGGTGAACTTGCCTTGGGCGATCAGCACCAGTCCCAGAGAGGCCGGTCCGGCTTTGAGCGTCAGGGCGGGCCTGTAGTCGCCCGCCGGGGCGGGCACGTCGGGTTTGGGTTCAGGCTTGGGCTCGGGCTTGGGCTCGGGCTTGGGTTCGGGCTTGGGTTCAGGTTTCGGTTCGGGCTTAACGTCCGGCCACATGTCCGGCTGAGGGCGCGGTTCAGGTTCAGGCTTGGGTTCGGGTTGGGGTTTGGGTTCGGGTTTGGGTTCGGGCAGTGCTGCCGGTGTCGGCGGCAGGGAAGGCTCGTCGGGCAAGACCGCGACGATCGGAACCGGCTCGGTCTTGCTGTGGGGTCTCCATCCCAGCGCGAGCATGGCGCCCACGCCCAGCAGGAAGATGCAGACCGTGCCGCCGAAGAACCCCATGGCGGCAGCCATCGCCGTGTTCCGCCGCGGTCTGGCCTGCTGACCCCTGCCGCGCTGGCCCGGGGTGAGAACCACATTGTCGTCGCCCGCCAGATCGAGTTGCGCTTGGGGGATGTCGTCCTGCCCGGAAGGTTCGGCGGCATCGCGCGCCGCCTGCGATGCGGCGGCGCTGCGCCGGTCGAGCCACTTTCGCAGCGGCGAGGTTCGCGGGTGTGGAACGATATACGCCTGTCCGCACAGGGGGCACTCGTCGCGTCGCCCGGCCAGTTCCTCCGGGCTCTCCAGACGCGACGAACAGGATGGACACTCGTGGAGAATCATCCCCCGCATTATATTTCACCGCGGCAGGGATGGAAGAACCGAATCGCAGCGCCACGCACACCCACCGTTAGCGGCGGGGCTTGCCCCGCGCGTTGCCGGTGGATTGAGGAATGGATGGATGGATGGATGGATGGATGGGTGCCATGGCGGCAGTTGTTGAGCCGCCATGTCCTCAGTCGTCCGCACATGACAGCGCGATGTCTTTGTGCTGGCGAACACCGCCAAGGGCGATAGAATCTATAGCGTCCGAACCAAGAAGGAAACCGTCACGGTCGCCTTGGAAGAACTGATCCGCCATCACGAGCAGAAGAATATCCTCAAGGCCGCGGGAACTATACGATTCCGCGACGATTGGAACTACAAGAAGGATCGCCGTGACCGCTTTCGTTGACTTGCGCGGCCCACGCTTCTGGCCTTAATTCGAATTTGATAATTGCCGTCCGGAAATCGACAATGGGGCCATGCTCGTCTCCGTACTATCGCTGATCTTTGCGGCACAGCCGACTTCGGCCCCGGCTGCCACTGCCCCGGCGGTGCCGGCGCGGGCGCTGCGAGAGGCCGAGCGGCAAATGCTCCAAACGCTCGGCCTGCCCACCAAGATCGGCGCCAGCACCGATTCGACGTTGGCCGCGGCAGACAACGTCACACCCGACGGGGCAGCCGGCCTCGATCTGTTCGCCGCGTTGATCTCCCGCAAGGGCCTGGCCGAGGGCCTGCACTGGGCCTGCTGGCAGGTCCGCAAGAAGCACGGCGTCTCGGCTATCACCCTGGTACCCACGCGAACGGACCTGCCCGAAGCAGCCCTGGTCAAAGCTTTGGGAGCGGCCGACCTGGTCCGTCAGAGCGGTTTCCTCGAAGAAGGACGCATCGTCCCCCACGCCACCGAAAAGTCCAAGCCGCTGACGTGGCACTGGTATAGCTGGCTGGGGTTCGGCATCGCGGACGGGCGGGTGGCCGTCATCCGCACCGACCATCGCATCGTTCCCGCGCCGGCGGGCGAACCGCCGACCCTGCCCGGACACGATCGCCCAGCCGCGGCTACCCAACCGGCGACGCCGAAGCGCCCGCTGCGGGCGGTGGAGCGGTCGCTGTTGACGGCATTGGGGCACGCGGTGACGGTTCAGGCGTACGCCCGGGCCGGCCAGAACGACCCGGCGATGCTGCGGGCGGCGCTGGCGGACATTCTGCAGACGCTCAAGATGCGCACCTTGTCGATGGGGCTGGAAGACGCCGCCCAGAACGCCTCGCGCCGGGGCGTGCAGTCGTTCCTGATCTGGCCACACAAGGACCAGGTGGAACTGGCCGCCCGAGCCAAGGTCCTGGGCGAACCCGACGCGGTTTACCAGGAAGGCTACTGGGCCGACGAGGCCCTGTCGAACGATCCCAAGGCCGGCCCTGCCGTCACCTGGCACTGCTACAGTTGGCTGCAGTTGGGCGTGGTCGAGGGCAAGATCAAAATCATCCGCGCCAACTGCGACGCCCTGCCGGCTGTCACCCCGTAAAAACAAATGCAACCACAGAGACTCAGAGGGGGACGAGGTAGAAACAAGAAAACCGGATATTTTGTTTTCCTGTTGTTACCTCAGTGCCCTCTGTGTCTCTGTGGTAAGTTTCTTACGGCGGCGGTGTGGCGCCCGACGGTGACAATCCTGCTTCCGTCGAGGGGGGTTTGCGGGTTTAATAGTCATATCGGCCTATGAAGAACCACCTGCGTCAAGAGATGAAGCGGCGGTTGGCGGCGATTGCCCCGGCGGATATCGCCGCGCGCAGCCACGCGGCCTGTCAGTCGCTGATCGCCAGCGAGGAGTTCCGCCGCAGCCGCTGCGTCATGCTGTACATGCCGATGCCCCACGAGGCCAGCCCGCTTGCGGCCGCAATGGCGGCGTGGCAGCAGGACAAGATCGTCCTGGTCCCCAAGGTCGACATGCAGCAGCGGCACATGATCGCGGTGCGGATCTCGGGCATGGGCGACGAGATGGTCATCAGCGGGCGCTACGCCATTCGCGAACCGGCCTCGAGCGAGCCCTGGCCGCTGGAGGAGATCGACCTGGTGGTCGTTCCGGCGCTGGCGTACGACCGCGACGGCAACCGCCTCGGACGCGGGGCGGGGTTTTACGACCGGTTCCTGGGACACAGCCGGATGCGCGCCATCGCCTGCGGGCTGGCGCTGTCGGAGCAGGTCGTCGAGCAGGTGCCAACGGCTGGCAATGACTGGCCGGTAAACATGCTTGTTACCGATAAAGAAATCATGCGCTTCATCGCCCAAGCGCCTCGCCGCCCCGCGGGGCAAGGAGAGACGTATGACACCGCTTGCTAAACAGATTGCAATCGTGGTCGGATCGGTGGTTGTCCTGATCGCCCTGATCGTCGGCTGGAACAAGTTCCGATCCGATTCTCCCGCCGCGGCGGACCCTGCCACGGCGGCGGTTCCGGCAGCGGCCGCAGCGGCGGAGGGGGCTTCTGCGCCAACGGGCGCCGCCGGCGGGTCGACGGACGCCGCGGAGCGGGCGCCGGCGCCGACGCCCACCCCGGAATCGGCGGGCAACGCCACCAACGCGATGGCCCAGTTCGACGAGGGGATCAAGCTCATGGAGGCGGGCAAATTCTTCCCCGCCCGCGTCGCGCTGTCGTCGGCGGTGTTCTCCGGGGCTCTGCCGGCAGACAAGGCCGACCACGCCCGCAAAATGCTCACGAGCATGGCCGAGCGAACATTGTTCGCCCCGGGCTTCTTCGACGACGACCCGTACGTGGCTCGCTACGAGGTCAAGAACGGCGACGTGCTGCAGCGCATCGAGCGCAACCTCAAACTGCATGTTCCGACCGAGCTGCTGCTGAAGATCAATAACCTCTCCTCCGACAAGCTGATCCGCGCCGGCCAGTCGATCAAGGTCATCAAGGGCCCCTTCCACGCGGTGATCAGCCTCAGCGGATACACGATGGACCTGTATCTCAAGCGGGACAATCTCCCGTACATTTACATCCGCCGGTTCACTGTCGGCACGGGCAAAGAGGGCGCCACGCCGTTCGGGGCGTACCACGTGGCGCTGGGCGGCAAGAAGATCAAGCCCGTCTGGAACCCCCCGCCCTCCAGCGGGCGGACCGGAAGCATCCGCTACGGCGAACCCAACTATGCCTTCGGACCCAAGGGGCTCTGGATCGCCCTGGAAGGCACCGACCCGGTCACCAAGACCATGAGCGGATACGGCATCCACAGCACCAACGACCCGGCCAGCATCGGCAAGAGCCAGTCGCTGGGCTGCATCCGCATGGCCGACGCGGATATCGACTACGTCTTCTTGACCCTCTACGAACACTGGTCGAGCGTGCTGATCAAGAAGTAAACCCGCGGCGGCAATTTTCCTGACGGTCCCTGCAATAATTCCCGCGGCCGTTCGCTATATTGATAGAGGACGGTGCGCCCGCCCTTCGTAATTCGCCAAAAAAGGAAGACCGCTATGCCCCGACGAATGATCTATGGACTGATCGCCCTGGTGCTGGTAGCCGTTGCGACAGCCTTGCCGCTGCGCACTCTTCCCAATGGAAGCAGAACGGACCTTGACGCGATCTCGGCCGCTACCAAGAAAAAGAAGACGACCGCACCGGTCAGCAAGCAGAAGGTCACCGTCAACGCGCCGAAGGTACCCGCCAACGATGTCGACGATGCCATTCATCAGCGCGTCGCGGGGCAGATCGACGCGGCGCGCCGCGCTATCTCCGCCAAGAACTGGCAGCAGGCGCGCGAAACCCTCGAACCGCTGCTGGGCGTCGTGCGCAGTTCCAATCAGCGCGAGCGTATCGACGAACTGCTGGCCAAGGTCGACGCCGAGGGCGAGATCCGCCTCCAGAAAGCCAACACCCTCTACACCGAGAAAAAATACGAACAGGCCCTCAAGGGCTATCGAGCGGTCGCAACCATCTTCGGGCAGCGCAAAGCCGCCCATGAAGCCCAGGCTGCCCTGGACAAGGCCGAAAACGACCCCGTCGTCGCCTCGGCTTTCAAGGCCTCCAAGGCCCAGGCCATGGCCGACCAGATCCAGGCCATCATCACCACCGACCTGGCGGCGCAGAAACTGCCCGCACCGGCGACGCAGCCGGCGTCGGAGTCTGACGGCGACGGCCCGACGATCGATGCGGCGTTGCGATTCGACTACCTCAAGAAGCTCCAGAGCGAACCGCGGCAGAACGCCCTGAAGTTGCTCGAGATGCTCGCCACGCTGTATCCCGACACGCCGGCGGGAAAACAGGCCGCCTCGGACATGGCGCTGGTCAAGGCCGACAAGGACCTCCAGCAGCAGATGGCTGCCGACCAGAACGAGAGCCGCGCCAAGCAGATCCTGACCGTGGCGGGCAACTACGAAAAGGCCGGCATGGACAAGATCGCCCTGGGCAAGTACCAGGAGTTCCTCAAGCTCTACCCCGCCCGCCCCGAAGCCGCGGACGTGGCCAAGCGCGTCGAGGCTCTCAAGACCAAACTCGGTCAGTGAGAAGACGGGGACGGGGAGTGCGGGATTACGCGGATTTATGGGATCAAGAGGATTAGAAACGGGGACGGGGACGGGGAGTGCGGGATTACGCGGATTTATGGGATTAAGAGGATTAGAAACGGGGGCGGGGACGGGTGGCATGGCGACACGCGAAGCGGGTCGCCATGATGCTCAGCACCCAACCATGGCGACCCGCTGAACAACGCGTGTCGCCATGCCACCCGGGGCAGTTTTTCTTTTCTACAGTGCAGAGATCGCGGAGGTCGGAAGAGTGTCTGGCTCCCCGTCAGCTCTGATCTCTGCGTTCTCGGCGATCTCCGCGGTGAAACCCTGTCCGCATGGCGCCCGGAGCGTGACGCGACTGCCGCGACCCGGGGACGATTCGATCTTCATCGTGCCCCCCAGCATTTCCAGCCTCTCGCGCACGCTGAACAGTCCAAACCCCGCCCCGCCGGCGCCGTGCAGTTCGTCGGGGTCGAACCCGGCGCCCTGGTCGCAGACCGTCAGTTCCAGGTGCGACTCGCTGCGGCGCAGGCACACCTGCGCGGCCTTGACGTTGGCGTGCTTGACGATGTTGAACAGCAGCTCCCGAACCGACTGGAACAGCAGGATCGACAGGTCCTGGGTCGCCGGAACGGCTGCAAGGTCCACCTGCAACTCCACGCACAGTGAATGCTTCTCCTGCATCCAGGCCGCCAGCCACCGCAGCCCGCCGCCCAATCCCTCCTCATGAAGCACCGGCGGAAATAGTTCCATCGTCAACTCGCGCGAGGAGGTGATCGACTCGACCAGCAAATCCTGCACTCGCCGAAGATCGGCCGGCAGCGACTGCCCCTGCTGCCGCATGCATAGCTCCAGGCCGAGCTTGGCCGAAACGAGCAACTGCTGCAGATGGTCGTGCAGCACGTGCGCCAGCCGCTTCCGCTCGCGCTGCTCGGCCAGCGTCAGTTCCGATGCCAGACGCGCCAACTGGTTGGACCTGCGATGAAGCTCGACGTTCTTGAGCGTCAATTCGGCTGTCCGCTCATTCACCCGCCGCTCCAGTTCGTCTCGCGAGCGAATCAGCGACTGCTGCGTGCGGCGCAGACTCCGCATCGCCCGCCCGCGCCGCAGGTCGATCCCCGCCAGCACCGACACGCACCAACCCGTCAGGGCGGCCAGAAAGAGCACGCCCAGCAGGCCGAACAGCGTCGCGGCCATCGCACTGTCCAAAAACCTGCTCTCCACCGACCATAGCGCAAACCCGGCCAGCAGAGTCGGCGTCAGGATCACGGGAAGCACCAGCCGCCGCGCGATCACGCCCGTCGTCCCGCCGCTCCAGAAGATCGCCGCCGGCTTGAGCCGGGGCCTGGCCAGGACGATCCCGGCCGCAAGAGTCACGATCGCCACCGCTGCCGGTATTGACGCCGCCGGAGCGGTGCCGAAGGCGTGACCGAGCAGTTCCAGAAGTCCCAGAACAGCCGCCGCGGCGGCAAGCCATTGCGAGAGGCTCTGCTTGCGCGCCACAGTCTTGTTCAGCAGCAGGATCGCCGCGGCACAGAGACTCACTGCCGCAAGGACGGGCGCCTCCATCGCCGGGTAGGCGCTGGCGCCCCTCACCGCGGTGCCCAGACTGTTGAAAGGCCAATGCCAATTCGACAGGGCGCGGGCCGCGCCTACGGCAGGTACGAGCAGTGCCGCCCATGCCAGAATCTGCGGCACGCGCCCCCACCGGCTCTCGTTGAGACACACCAGCGCCAGGCTCGCTCCCAGCAACAGCACCGTGCAGCCGGCGTCAATAGACATCGGACAGAAGACGCCGGCGATGAACCCGGTCAGCCCCGACGCGCCCGCAAGAGCGCCCATCAGCCCTGTCAAAGCTATTGCCGCCGAAGCGCCGCCCGCCGCGACGGCTGCATAAGAGGTCCACGCCGCCGAAAGCCGCGGCGGCAAGAGAGGGGTCGCTGTTTGAGAAAGGTTGTACATGGCAGTCCTTTTCTTAAGACTCGCCTCAACAAATTCACCCGACCCGGTGGAAAACGTGTTAGCTGACAGTGCAAACTATAGTCATTTCTTGCGTTAGCGATATAGGAAAAAATGCCTAATTTTGCGTCGGTAGAATTCCTACTGAATTGACTCGACCAGCCAGACCGGGCTTGACCAGGCCTGCGCCCCGCCGCGACAGGTCACCCGGACATAGTAGTAGATGCAGCGCCCCATGTGTTTCGAGGGCAACCACAGGCCGCCGGCGTCTTCAACGTCGTCGAAATGCACCGCCGCCTGCCACGAATCGCACCGGCGGCGGTGGATGACGCTGCCGTTTCGCACGATCTCGATCGTCTCGATATCGCTCTGCCCCGCTGCGGTTACCTCAATCGACCGCGGCGAGCGAGGGTTCTTCCAGACCTGACGTGACCCGCCGCCGGCGCCGGCGATGCTGGCGTCCAGGTAGATCCGCTCGCCGCTTGCGGCGTAGCAGTTTCGCTCCCGCAGCGCCATAAAAATGCTCTGCCGATCCAGCGCCGCCGCGCGCACGGCCGTCAGTCCTGAAAGGCGCGTCAGGTTGCCCGGTTCTCTTCCCCCGCCGCCGGGCATGCCGGCGTGGCTGTCGCTGCCGCCCATGAAGCCCAGGCGCAGCCCGCGCCCCAGCAGGTCCTGCACATAGCTCGGGCCAGGATGCACCGCGACGAGGGCATTGGGATTGCCCCGGTATTCGCTGGTGCCCCACTTGGAGTGAATCTCGACGCACGGCATGGCCGCCGGACCGGGGTAGACGCCGTCGGGAATCTCGCCGTGCTTGCCGACCCGCGTCGTGTGGTGCGGCACGACGAAGAACCCCTCGCGCCCAAGCACGGCGGTGAGTTTCTCGCACAGCGTTTTCACATTGCCGTTTTCGTACTCGTCCACGTACATCGCCGGCCAGCGGGACATGTAGATATTGTTGTCGCCGCCGGCGCCGCCCTGCAGCGAGGCCTCGTATGCCGGAACCGTCACAAACGCCGGCGGGTCGTTATGCAGCTCGCTGGCACGGGTTTCCTGGTAGAACAACGCCTCGCTGCCGCGACCGGTCGAAACGTGGTCCGTCATTGCCAGCCAGTCCAGCCCGCTGACGTACCGCGCCGACGCATAGGCAAACTCGATCGAGCGGCAGTACTTGGGCATGCACTGGCCCAGCAGCGAGTGCGCGTGCGGGTCGCCCCAGAAGATGTCCTCGACGCGTGCGGCCGTACACCGCGTGGGATTGCTCGGAAACTCCCGGCCCTGGAGACGCGCTGTGAGCCGATGAAAACCCTCCTCCTCCAAGTGAAGGTTCCGCACCGCCGCCACGGCCGCGACGCCCGGGCGGAATTCCACCGCCGCCACGACCGCCCCGTCGCTGCCGATGAGTCTCACGCGACCGCTGCACTTGACGGAGGGGTAGCCCCATTTGTCCAGCACAGCCACGCGCGCCTCGAAGGGCATGCCCGGGCGCGTGATCGTCGGGATGACCACCGCGACCCGGTCCGGCGCCTCGCCGGGGGCCTCGAGCGTCAGAACCTTCCGCGCCTGCGCGGGCGCAAAGACCACCTCAACCCCTCGCGACGCCGGCGCCTCCGCCGCACAGCCGCACACCAGCATCATGCAAAACCACGCCGATGCAATTACACCCGGAATGGTCCTGGCCCCAGTCATGCCGATCTCCCTGTCCTGCGGAACGTTCCTCATGCCTTTTGTAGCACAAGAGACGCAGAGAATAACGAGAAAAGCGGCCTACGTAAAAAGGAAGATTGAAGAAGCCTTTCCCGTCAACGTTTTCTATGTGCGACACAGAGCCGCAGAGAGAAACGAGAAAAGCAACTCTGTAAAAAAGATTTAAGAAGCTCTCTTCCCCCCCCGTTTTCTCTGCGTCTCTGTGTCGCAGAGTCTTTGCCAGTACCACAATTCCACTTCCTTGCACTTTGTTGTACTTTTCACAGCAGTTTGCATATACCCGACACCTCTGCGATCTCCGCGATCTCCGCGCGGTGAAATGTCCTGCCTGGTACGGGCTATACCACAATTCCACTTCCTTGCACTTTGTTGTACTTTTCACAGCGGTTTCGCGTGACCTCCATCCAGTTGTAGCATTCCTGGACCCCCTTAGTAGACGTTCAGCCCCGTATGCTCTCCTATCCCGCTATTCGCCAGTACCGGCACCTTTGCGACGTTGCCGCCAGGCAAGGGGCAAGCGTATTATCAGATATGGCCGCACCACGGTGCGAGTGCGGAAAGGAGCGACGGATATGGCGATACGAAAAAGCATGATGGCGGTGTGTATCCTGGCGGCCGGCGTTGCCGGCGTTGTCGGCGTGAACAGACTCGTTTCGGCGGACGAGCAGCGGGCGTGTTCCAAGTGTGGCGGAACGGGCAAGGTCGAGTGCGGGCGATGCCGCGGAACTGGCAACGAAAAGTGCGGGGTCTGCTGGGGCACAGGCAAAGTCAACGTCAACTGCTCGACCTGCCAGGGCACGGGCAAGGTCCAGGGCAATGCCTGCCAGGCCTGCAATGGGACGGGCAAGGTCACGCAGCAGTGCAGCAACTGCGGCGGCCGCGGAGTGATCCTGTGCGGACGCTGCAACGGCCAAACAACCGAGACGTGCAGCATGTGCAACGGCACCGGCAAGAGCCCCCTGAAGTAACCCCGACGCCCAAAGAGAAGGCCCGGCAGCTTGTTAATCCAGATTGCTCGACGGACATGTCGCGCTGGCAGCCCTGAAGCGATAAATGCAGCTTGGGGCCGTCTCGACTTGCCAAGGGCGGAACTTCGGTCACGATCCATCCCCGTATCAAGTCACAGACTGGCTTGCCAAGGCGTAGTTCGCCGCTGCTGAGATGCCAAACAGATGCCCGGTTCCGCAAAGAACGCTACGCCGTGGCCCAGTCTTCGTTCGCCATGAGCGGCGAACGAAGACTGGGCGATACTGGACTCGAAATAATCGCGAATTCGCCGGGAAACTCGCAGGTTCGCGCTTCATCGAGGCCAGAATCGCGGCCACAGTCTGCGCCGATCGGGTCAAACGGGGCGGTTCTCGCCCCTGCCACCTTGCCGCATGAAGGCGACGCCCGGCTGCACGCCCTGGCGGACCTGCTGGCCAGTCTGGACGCAGAGCAAAGGCAGGCGATGATCAGCAGCCTGCCGGCGGCAAGCCGCGCCGCCATCGCCCGCCTGCTCGTCGAGCGTCTGGCCGGCGAAGAAGGACGGGCGGTATGATGCCGGCCGGCAACGCCACAGGACGCCCAGGAGCGGCGAACGGTTCCGGGGCGGGGTGGACCGCCCGCCCGCACGTGCCCCAAGCGGCAGAAGCCAACGCAGAGCGTACAAGGCCGGGCACAGCGCCCGGCAAGACAACGCCCCGGACAGGGGCAATACCATCGCCCGGCCGAGACGGGCAGAAAGAGACAGAAGCATGAGCAAGAAGCAAGCAACGTCAGCGAGTACATTCGTGAGCAGAGTAATGGGGCTCCCGCGCGACAGCCGGGACCGGGTTATTGCGGCGGTCCGCCGCGACGCGGAATCGCGCGGCCTGACTCTCGATCGCGCGAGGCGTCTTCTGAAGCGCGGCCAGCAGCAGCCGGCGGCGGTTGCATGATAGCACGGTGACAGTGCCCCACAGGAGCGCCGGCCAAAGTCTGGCCGGCGAAGTCTGCGAGGCGTCCCGGCCGTGTTGCAGCGCGGCCGGGCGCGAGTTTGAAAGCGAGCGTGAGACGATGGCGGGAAGGATCGACAAGTTTCTGAAAGAGCGGCTGCAAGCGGCCGGCCAGTGGCAGGCGTTCCAGCAGCGGCGCGACGAACTGAAGGCGCAAGGCTACAACGCCGGCGACGCCCGGACGGCCGCCCTGGCGGAAGTCATGCCCAAGGCCGGCAGCGGCGCCGACGCCGGCGACACCGGGGGCGATGGCGCCGACGTTGCGGCCGATGGACCCCGCGGCGGCAGCCTGCCCCTTGCCCCTGCCGCACTGGCCGGCAAGATCGGCAACGAGACCGATATCGCCCGTTGGGTGGCCCGCAACATCGACAACCCGGCCGCCAGTGCGGAAGAATGCCCCGATGCCTTCGCCTGGACCTTGCTCCGCATGTGTCGCGAGAATGCCGCCTTCGCCCTGATGTTCGTCAAAGACATCTGGACAAAGCTGCTGGTCGCCCAGGCCAAGCAAGGCGACGCCGGCGAGACTGACGGGGAAATCGACGGAACGCCGACGCTCAAGCTGATCGAGCGGATACGGGCGATTCGCGACCATGCCGACCCCGCCCAGGCGTGATAGCACCGCCCGCACTGGCCGGCACGTCGAGCACTGGGGCAGCGCGGGGGAACGTGATAGCACGGCAAGGGACTCAAAAAAGGAAACGGGACTCCCAGGCCGCCAGAAATCTTTACCACACCCCCACCCCGTTTTGCGACCGGGGACCCAAGGTATCTCGCCCCCCGCGTGTGTGCACAAATCATTGGCCTGCAAGGCGGACTCTTGCCAAATACTTCTCCACCATGGGGGCAATCGCGCCTGCAGGCTCTAGGCGGAGGTACTGCTCGTAGGCTTCAATGGCCTCGGCATTGCGATTCAGTTTCTCACAGGAAGCCCCGAGCCGGAAGTAGGCTCCAGGATAATTCGGGGCGATGGCAAGGGCTTGTCTGCAAGCTTCAATGGCCTCGGCATGCCGGTCCATTTCGCTGTAGGCGCGCGCCATGATCACATAGGCTCGATTGTCGCCTGGGTCAATGGCGATGCCCTTTTTGAAGAACTCAATGGCTTGGGAGTATTGCTTCAGATCAGTGTAGACAACTCCTATGACCCTGTAGGACAGCGCATAATTCGGATCGATGGCGATAGCCTTCTTGCAGGCTTCAATGGCATCTCTATGGCATTTCATCTTCGACCATGCGTCGCCCATCCAGCTATATGCCTGAGCCATGTCGGGCTTGATAGCGATGGCCTGCTTGTAGGCTTCGATGGCATCGGCGTGGCGGTTGAGGGTGCTGCAGGCCAAGCCCATGTTGAAGTGAGCCGCAGCGTAGTTTGGTTTTAGATCAATGGCGACCTGGTAATGTTGGAGCGCGATGTCGTGATTGCCAATCGCCGCATGCAGTTGCCCCAAAGCGTACCACACAACCGGATTGTCTCTCTGCTTCTCACGGAGCGATGTGAGTATGCTCGTGGCTGTGCCCCAGTCCTTCTTCGCTATGGCCGCCCAAGCTTTGTCCAGTTCTTCGGTCTCGGCGCTGTCGAGGCGGCGGCCTCCTGCACTGGTAAGGGTCTGAACCTTACCTTGCTTGCGCATCAGCGCCGAGACACCGGAGACGGGGACGGCGAAGTTGAGATTCTGGCCGCCACCCAAGTAGGCCGTTGTGACGCCGACAATTTCGCCGCCGGCGTTGAGCAGTGGCCCGCCGCTGGAGCCGGGGCTTATCGGGGCAGTTACCTGGATGGCCGGCATGCCAGCCTTGATTTCCCGGTGGCCGCTCACCATACCGCTGCTGAAGGTATTCTCCAGCCCTTGCGGGTTGCCGATGGCGAAGACGGCCGCACCAACCTTAGGCAAGCCCCCTTTGGAAAGCGCGAGGCAGGGATACCCGCTGCCGGAAACTTTGAGCAGAGCCAAGTCGCCGTCGGGATCGGTGGCAACCACGCCGTCGACAAACAGCGTGGCCCCGCTGCTGAGGCGCACGGCGGCGAATTCCGCGCCCTTTATGACGTGGAAGTTCGTGACGATCAGGCCGCCGGCATCGACGAAGAAGCCGGACCCAAGGCCGAGAGGCTTGAGATCCTTGTCCCGCACGACGATGTAGACCACGGCGGGCGAGGCCTTCTCGAACAGTTGCTCAGGCGTGAGATCGGGCGCCTTACCCCGTGCGGCATCCGCTACCGCGGCTTGCCCTTGCGATTGTTTCGCCTCAGCGGCCGTCTTCGGTGCCGCCGACACTTGGGGCGCGGGCTTGCCTGTGCCAAGAAGGGCGACGGTCACCACAAGGCCCAGGGCAAGACAGACAAACCCGGATATGCCAAAGAGCCGAAGCATGCGTCGCGGTCTGCGCCGCTGGATCGGGACCATCGTGACGCGCTTGCAAAGGGGACAAGTGTCTCTCTCGCCTGCGAGGGATTCAGGGCTTTCGAGAATTGCGCCGCACCTGTCGCACTCGTAACGGATCATCGTCGCACCCTTTCAAACAAATGAATCTACCCGCGCATCAGACCAGCCGAACCCCGCCGGCTGCCAATATGGTAATCGACCAGTGCGGATACGCAAGCTTAAAGCCGATGACGCCCAGCCTGGCCGGCGACCTTGGGACGAAGGGACTCCGAAGGAAACGGGACTCCCGCGCCGTGCAGAATCTTTACCACGCCCCCGCCCGGCGCGGGAGAAGGGACGTTAAGTTACCTAGTCTACGGCGAATGGGTAATTTTCACAACATGACTCTTGCGGCCAGCGGTTGTCTGTCGTAGGCTGTGGGGCATGGATGGCACTGGGACATTGGCGAAGGGAATCGACGCTCTCTGGAATGTCGTCAATGAGTTTGGGGCTAGAGCTCGCGCCAATAGGGAACTGGTTGAAGAGGCGGTGCGCTGCTTCTTGGCGGCCGAAACTGTCAGGCATCGCGCGGCGAGTTCTGCAACAGGCTACCCTTGCGGGGATGATGAGGATGCAGTCTTCGAAGTGCTGACTCCCGGCGAGGTCCGAAGCATGGCTATGCACGATGGCGCGATCTATCGCCGCCTGATGAAAGCCAGCGAATCCGATGAGCCGTCATGCGATGAGATGATAACGTATCTTGTTCGCCTGACTGATCTGGTTGTCGACACGGATAAGGATCGCCGCGGACGCCAATCAAGGCAATCGCTTGCACCCAAGCTAGACGGGCGAGACGAAGTGATTTTGCATCTACTCATTTTTCCCGATGACTTGGCTGGCATACGTCAGGACATGGGCACGAAGGGTAGTCACAGAGCGATAGAGTACCTTCATGCGGTCCGAAAGTTTCTTCCGCTTCCCGCCGACGTTGCCGAGGCGGAAGCCACTGCCATGCGGCCCGCCCGTCAGACTGGCCAGCACTGCAAGAAGGTCTCGGTGCCTTCCACTTCGCAGGCTACACCGCCACCGCCCCCGCCTCCACCTGCAGAAGGCCAGCCAAACCAGAAGTGGTCTCGTATCTACAGCATGGAAGAGGCGGCCGAAGCTTTGCGGAGTTCAACCGATAAGATATGGGACCACCTCAAAAAGTACCCATCTTCAGGTTGGCACATAAACCGCGAGACACATCGTTTTGACCTGAACGACGGGTTATTCCTTGACCTTGAACCGGCCGGCCATACCTAAGCCGCTTTCTCCACGCCATTTTCTCGCCGTAACTGGCGGCAACTCACAGGAACTCACCGCAACTCGCGACCTGCCCTCTGGCAGACAGCAGAAGCCACTCCCACAATGCCACGCATGACCTATCCGCGATGGACGCGGCGGGCAAAGGTTTTCTTAAAGCGGCTTGGCCGCAAAGGTGGCAACGATGATTCGTTCAGAAAAATGCAGTTGCGACAGCAAGGATGAGGCGAAGGAAGGGGCTCTTCTGATCGGAGCGGAAGTCGTCGCTTCGATGTTGGACTGCTCGCCGAGACACATCCGGCGGCTGGTGGATGCGGGCGCCTTCCCCCGCCCGGTGAAGCTGGGCACAAAACTGGTGCGCTGGCCGCGCCGTCAAATCGAGGACTTCATTGCCGGCGGCTGCCGTGCGACGGGGAAGGCGGTGTAGCAATGGTTGCCACAATAAAAGTGGCCGCTCGCCAAAGCGGCCACAATTCGAGCCTTCCTGTGGGTCGGGCTCCTGTGTCAGGGCTCAACGTACTTCAGCGAATATGCCAGAGTCAACGGGAATTGGAGAATCCTCCCCCGCCTCCGCTGGAATCGGAGACCTCTCCCCCGCCTCCAGTTGAACCACCTAGCCGGCCGGGTGAGCTATCACCAGCAGAACGCGGCCGGGCGGCCGGGATTCTCCTGCTGTGCGACGCGATGCTTCGAGCCGATGTTTGCGGTCACGACGATCTTCTGAACCTGGCCAAGAACATGGCCCGTGACTACGTGCCCCCGACAGCCTGTCAGTGGTTCATGCCCCCGGCGATTCACGATGCCGGCGAGGTCGATATGGCTGGCTGGGTCGCGACTGAAAACGCGCCGTCTGATTCATGCCGGAAGTCGCTCCTGGACAGCGGGTACGTCGCCTGCCAACATCGAGGGCGAGCAGTCTACATGCCGGCGGTCCAGTATGGTGAATGCGTGACTGCCGGCTGGCGAGGCGAATGGCTGCTTTTCGGCAAAGAGGCGTTGACCTTCACCAGTCCCGATGAGGCTAAGCAATTCTGGGCGGCCGTGATTCACGTTGCCGAGAATGCCGCGGCCGCGCTGGCGCCACACGTCTTCGACTATTGGCGCGTTGGGTTCACGCTGCAGAATGAGCGGCAACTGCTGAACCGCATAGCCGGCATTGAAAGCAAGTTGGCCGGCAGCACTGACGCAAAAGCGGTTCGTGATGCTATCAGCGACTTCGACGCCCTTCTGAGGGAAGCGGATCAGCAGGCAGACAACGAAGAAATCGTTGCCTGGTATGCCGGCCGCGACTCCGACGAAGATACTCCGTACTGGCGCGACTGCGACCGCTTCGGCCAAGAGTTGCAGGCAATCAAAGATGAGCGAAAGCAGGCGGTCCGCAAGCTGCTCGATCAGGAAAAAGCACAGGAAGAAGCCCATATGAAGGAACTATTGGGCGGGACGAATGCGGTTCTTCGTGGCGCTGTTCAATCAGACAGCGGGGAGTCGGCGCCGTCACCACTGGCCGGCCAGTCTGCGGAGTCCATTAAAGGCCAGATCGAAAAGGCGATGGCCCCTATCCTGGCCGGCGTCAGCGATGCCCAGGTGCTTGACGTTATGTGCGGACTCGCAGACTGTCTGCGCGGGGCCGCTGACCGCGAACGCGCCAGCGGTCGACAGTGGCGGCCTTTCCCCCTCGACGCCCTGCCCCGCCGGATTGGTGGCTTCGTCCAGGCGGTGGCCGAAGCGCACAGCGTTGATCCGGTCTTTGTGGTCCTGCCTGTGCTGGCCACAGTCGCGGCGGCAATGGGCAATGCCTGGCGGCTGCGGATCAAGGATGACTTCGACGTTCCCCCGGTGCTGTGGTGTTTTCTTGTCGCGCGAACGGGCACCAATAAGTCGGGCCCGTTTGCGGTGGCCGTAGGACCAATGTGGCAAGTGCCGCCAATGCCCAGTGCCGGCGACGCAATGCTTTCTGTTCGGCAAGAGCAGTACATCATTGACGACGCGACGAGCGAAGCGGTTCTCGCGCGGCTGGGCAAGTGTCCGCGCGGCCTTCTGCTGGCCGGCGACGAACTCGCTGGCTGGCTTCAATCCTTCGACGCATACCGCAAAGGCGCCGGCGGGGATCAGCAGAAGTGGATCAGAATGTGGAACGCGAAACCTATCCGCGTGGACCGCAAAACTACCGATGAGCGGAACATGATCCCGGCGCCAGCGGTCAGCATTGCAGGATCTATTCAGCCGGAACTGCTGAGCAAAGCAGCGGACGCAGAGAAGCTGGCCAGTGGGTTCTTTCCTCGAGCACTGGCAGCCATGCCCCCGGAGCAAAAGCGGCGATGGTCAAACGTCGGGATCAGCGAACAGCAAGCCGCATTCTGGAGGAAGTTGATAGACCGCCTGCGGACGACGCCCTTCGATTCCTTGGAAACCGACACAGGCCAGTATCTGCCGAAGATCGTTACTCTCTCGCCCGAAGCAGACGCGGCCTGGGTCCAGTGGTATGAGGAAGTCGCCGAACGCCTGCACCACTTGACCGGGACGGAGCGTGCTATCACGGCCAAAGCTGACGTGCAGGCTGCGAGGCTGGCGTTCGTACTCTATGGCATGGCCTGCGCCCTGGACGAGTACCCCGCTGGTTGTCACATGCCCGGGCCGATCATGGCCGCGGGCGTCCGCCTGGCGGAGTGGTTCCTTGACGAGACACTTCGGGTCTTTGAGACGACATGCGGCCGCGCCCAAGGGGAGCGGGTCCCGTCTCTCTTGAGTCTCGTCCAAAGGCGAGGCGGTAAGGCGACGCCACGCGACATCCAGCGAGCCGATTCACGGAGCTACCCCAGCGCCGAAGCCGCACGGGTCGCCTTGCAAGACCTCGCCGACGCCGGCCATGGTTCATTCGACGGCCGGGTGTTTGTCGTCAAGCAAGGGAAGGGGAAGCCTTGATGCTGTCGGATTTGTCGGGCATGTCGGACTGTCGGGCGCGTCTTGTACTGCTGCTCAAGAGACAAGAGCGCCCGACAACTGCCCGACAAGTAACGGAAGAAAGAGTAAATGTGTCCGACAAATGCCCGACAAACTTGGTTTATATGTCACGTATGACAGTCCGACAGTCCGACAACCCGACACTTTGCCCCCAAGTGGCCGGTGGGTACTTCCCCCGGCTGGCCGGTCCCCTCGCGCGTGCGCGAAAAAAATCTTGAGTCACTACTTGACAATTAGCAAGTATCGGTTATGATACCTACGATGGCGATTGACGATGACATTCGGAAAGCACTGGCGGCAAGCGGCCGAAGCCGCTACGCCATTGCCAAAGAGAGCGGGATCCTCGAGAGTCAGTTGTCTCGGTTCCTGCACGGCGAGCGCGGCCTGAACGTCGCGAACCTCCAACGCCTGGCCCGTGTGCTCGGCCTGGAGATCATCGTCCGCCAGAAGAACAGAAGGGAGTCTTAACGTGGCCAGCGTATCCACAACCCCCAGCGGCGCGAAGCAAATCAGGCTCGGTCCCAACGAGTGCCCGACAGTGCCGGCGCCCAAGCGCCCGCGTATCGGCGTGGGCAAGGTGAACTCGCGGGCGGCCGAAAGCATGTGCTCGCACGTCGAGGCACTTTGCAGGGCGAAGCGATCCGGCCAGCCGGTGCCCGACGCAACGGCGGCATGGACGGCGGACCTGTCCGGCAAGTTGCGGCGCCAGCTTGAAGGGCTCGATCTGCTCGAACCTCGCGAGCGGCGCACCTGTCCCGCCCTGGGCGAGTGGCTGCAAAGCTACATCGACGGCCGCGGCGACGTGAAGGAATCAACCGGCACGGTCTACGGCCACACCAAGCGCTGCCTGATTAACTTCTTCGGGGAAGGCCGGCGGCTGGACACGATCACGCCCGGCGACGCCGACGCTTTCCGGGTTCACCTTGCCACCAGCGACGATGAAACCGACCGGGAAGCCCTGGCCGATAACACGGTCCGCCGACGCATGGGCATTGCCAAGCAGTTCTTCCGGGCGGCACAGCGCAAGCGGCTGATCGGTGACAATCCATTCGACGGGCAGGCAACGGTCGTGCGCGAGAATGCCAAGCGGTTCTATTACGTGACCGAGACAGAGGCGCAGGCGGTGCTGGCGGCCTGCCCGGATGCCCAGTGGAAGCTGATCTTCGCCCTGGCCCGCTATGGCGGCCTGCGCTGCCCCTCTGAAGTGCTGAAGCTCAAGTGGGTGGACATTGACTGGGAACATGATCGGTTCACAGTCCACAGCGACAAGACGGAGCACCATGCGGACGGCGGTATCCGCCAAGTGCCGATCTTCCCGGAAATCCTGCCGCACCTGCGCGACGTGTTTGAACAGGCGGCCGAAGGCACGGAGTACGTTATCACCCGCTATCGCGACCCCAAGCAAAACCTGCGCACGCAGTTGACGAAGATCATCAAGCGGGCGGGCGTGACGCCCTGGGGCAAGCTGTTCCAGAACCTTCGCAGCACCCGCGAGACAGAGCTTGCCGAGACGTACCCGGTGCAGACCGTCTGCCGGTGGATCGGCAACACCCCCAAGATTGCCATGCGGCATTACCTTCAGACCACCGAAGAACACTGGACCCGGGCGGCCGGCAAGGCGAAGCAAGGCGAGGGAGAAAATCGCGGCCAAAATCGCGGCCAGCCAGTGCATTCCACAGACGGGCAGGAAGGGACACAGCGGCAGACGGAAGAAGAAAACCTCGATATTTCGGCTGTAAAACTAGGTGAGACCCCAACTGACCTCTACGGTCCAAATCAACCAGTGGGCGATACTGGACTCGAACCAGTGACCTTGCGGGTGTGATCCGCACGCTCTAACCAACTGAGCTAATCGCCCGTGGCACAGGCTTTCCAGCCTGTGAACCATTGACACAGCCTGGAAAGGCTGTGCCACGGCTCGGAATTATACCCGCTCGCTTCGTCGTTGCAACTCATTCAGCGTGTCGGTGAAATCTTTTGGCCAGGGGGCGGTGAACTCCATCGGCTCGCGCGTGCGCGGGTGCGTGAAGGCGATCGTGTGCGCGTGCAACGCCTGACGCGTGATCAGCGGGCCGTCGGCTACTTCCGCGTGGCCATCGAGCTGGCTCATGTACAGCGGTCCGCCGCCGTACATCCGGTCGCCGACGATCGGGTGGCCGATGTAACTCATATGCACGCGGAGCTGATGCGTGCGCCCGGTCTGAGGGTACAACTCCACCAGCGTGAACGGCATTGTGCCGCCGGGGCCGGCGGCGAGGCGCTCGAGCACTTTGTAGCGCGTGACAGCAGGTTTGATCGTCACCGGCAGCGGGCGGCCCGTCAGGCGGTGGACGGCGTACTTCTCGCGGATGCGGGCGTGCTTGCCGATGGGAGCGTCGATGAGGTCTTCGTTCATCGACATGCGGCCGTGGACGATCGCGGTGTACGTCTTGTGTACCTTGCGGTGCTCGAACTGCCACCCCAGCCGCCACAGGGCCTGCTCGCTCTTGGCCACGAGCATGATGCCCGTGGTGTCGCGGTCGAGGCGGTGGACGATGCCCGGGCGGAACGCCTCGCCGCTGGTGGGCAGCTCAGAAATGTCGCGCCAGTTCTTCTGGAAGTAATACGCCAGGGCGTTGACCAGCGTGCCCGTCCAGTTGCCCCGCGCGGGGTGAACGATGAGACCGGACTGCTTGTTGACGGCCATCAGGTCGTCGTCTTCATAGATGACGTCAAGCGGGATGGGCTCGGGGGGAATCTCGCGGCGTTTGACGATCGGCAGCATCATATCGATCACGTCGCCGCTGCGGAGGGTGTAGCGCGGCTTGACGATCTTGTCGTTGACGGTGACGTTGCCCTCGCGGATGTAGCCCTGCAGGCTGGTGCGGGAGTGGTCGCGCCCGAGTCGGCCGGCGAGATACTTGTCCAGCCGCCGGTCGCTCTTGGGGCGGCGGATGAGGATCTGGAGATGCTCGAGGCCGTCTTCGTCGGCGGCCAGCGTAGTCTGGACGCCCTCGACGTCGTCGTCGGCAAACTCGGCGGTCTGCTCGTCGGCCTGTTCGTCGGGAGGCAGGTCCTGCTCTTCTGTAATGATGTCTTCCGGGTCAGGCATGTGGTTCATCATACCATAGTCTGTAACGATTACTAATGAGCCGCTGAGGTCGCTGAGGACGCAGAGGAAGGAGCTGTTTTGCCCTCTTTCGGCCTCAGCGTCCTCAGCGACCTCAGCGGCTATCCTTGGCCGCAGGCGGGGAGCATGGGCGAGACGCCCATGCCACACAGACGGAGCATGGGCGAGACGCCCATGCTACTCACGGGCGAGACGCCCGTGCTACGCGCGCAAAAAGGGCCGCGGCGTCTGGGGCGGGCGTTGGAAACGCTTCGCACCAGCCGTCGCGGCCCTGTGAGGTCGCGTGAAGCGGTTACAGCAGGGTCTTGGCCACGTCGGCCGCGCTGGCGGCGTCGGGGGCGTATCCGTCTGCACCGATCTCGTCAGCAAAGCTCTGGGTGACCGGAGCGCCGCCGATGAGGGTTTTGGTCTTGACGCCGGAGGCCTTCATGGCCTTGACCACTTCGCCCATCTGGGGCATGGTGGTGGTCAGCAGGGCGCTCATGGCGCAGACCTGGGCGTTTTCCTTCTTGCAGGCCTCGACGAACTTCTCGGCCGGGGCGTCGGTGCCGATATCGACGACCTTGAGTCCGGCGCCGGTGAGCATCATTCCGACGAGGTTCTTGCCGATGTCGTGCAGGTCGCCCTTGACGGTTCCCAGAACGACGGTGCCGATGGGCTTGACGCCGGCGGCAACGAGCTTGGGCGACAGCACGTCCATCGCGCCGTGCATCGCGCGGGCGGCGATGAGGACTTCGGGCACGTAGATTTCGTTGGCCTTGAACCGCTTGCCCACGACGTTCATGCCGGCGATGAGGCCGTCATTGAGGACCTTGGCCGGGCCCACGCCCTCTTCCAAAGCCTTCTTGGTCAGCTCGACGACCTTGTTGCGATCGCCCTTGATCAACGCGTCTGCCAATGCTTGCAAATCTGCCATGTATGACTCTCCCAACAGTACCGTAAGATCTTCTTCTAAATGCGACGGCTCCATTTTGCCATGCGCCGCCGCACAATGCGAAGCACCCTACACCAGAATCATGCCCATATCAACGTGGAAAGCGAAAAATCTTTCCGACAAAAATCCCGCCCCTCACGGCAACGTAGCCCGGGCCGGAGCGGTCGCCGGGGCGGTCGCCGCCGCGGAGGTGGCGGCCGGGGCCGTCGTGGGCAACTGCACCTGCATGGCCACGGGCTTGGCCAGGGCGTCGAGTTGCTTGAGATCGTCTTTGGCCACGGCCACTGCGGGCGTGCCGGTCAATCGCGGGTCGTCGACGATCGCCTGAAGTTCTTTGCGTGCGGTGGGGAAATCGCCCGTGGTCTGGGCCAGACGCGCCAACCCAAGCCGGGCGCGCCCCACGATCAGGACGTTATCGGAAAAACTGTCCAGCGCCTGGCGATAGTAGCTTTCGGCCTGGGTGTGAATCTTTCTGCGCTCGTCGGGGGGCGTCGTCGGCGGCAGCGTGATCAGCCGCCCGGCGAAGTCATCGCCGAGGGTCACGGTCGCCTGGGCGGCCACGAATGGGTTGGTCTCCTGCTGGGCGAGGCCCTGGAGTTTCTCCACGCGCTGCTCGAAAGTGAGCTCGGGGTTCTGAGTGGCGGCCTGGTATTGCGCCAGCACATCGCGCTGAGCGGTGCGTTTGCGGCCCATGGAGTAGTTGATGATCAAGGCGATCAGCGCCACGATCAACACCGCCCAGGCCACATACGTGCCGTATTTCTTGAGGAAGGCCCCAAGCTTGCTCAGTTCAGTTCCCAGCACGTTGTGCTGCAATTCGTGGCGTCGTTTTGCTTTCATCGATTGGTACTCGTCGTGCGGATCGGCCTGCGCGGCCGCACGCGCGGCCACGGACAACAGGGCGAAGCGGGCATTCTACCGCGGAATCGCGGCAATGCAAACGCCCAAGGGGGAAGTTTATTGAGCGTTGGGGACATGGCGGCTGAGAAACGGGCCGCCGCGTCGGGGCGGGTCAGTCGCGGGTAGATCGCGGTGCGGCGCGGGAGAATCCGGTTCGCGTAACGGCGCGGGCGGCGTCGGCAGGGCGAATCTCGACCGGGCCGGTGCTCCAGAGGCGCACGGTGATGAGGGTGGGATGGATGAAGTTATACCAGGCGGCGCCGGCGATGATGATGCGGCAGCGCTCGTTGTCTTTCTCGAACTCCAGCGTGAACTCGCCGTCGGTGACGAGGTAGTTGATGAACTGCCAGCGGTTGGCCTGCATCTGCTGGCGGAAGAAACGGTTGAGCTCCCACTTGTCGGCGCGGCCTTTATACGTGTGCTCGAGATACCGCGCCGAGCCGGCGCCGAACTCCAGGGTCTGCTTTTCCTTGATCTTGAACCCCATCGGGACGGGCACGTCGGCGATGGGCGAGGTCGCCAGGGGAATCAGATCCGGAACGAGCACCGCGTCGTCGAGCCTGCCGTCGTCGTCGGTAGGCGACATCGTCGCTTCGGTGGTAGTGGTGCTGCTGCAACCGGCCAGCCAGATAATGGCGGCAAAGGCCGCCACGCTTGCGAGCATCCATGTGCGGTTCATGACCAGTCTCCATACGTCCGCCCCCCAAGGGGCGCTTTATCGTTATCGGCCGAAGCTTCGCGACAGGATTACAGATTCCGGCGCTTGTGCGGCTCAAGAAGAAACTTACCACAGAGGCACAGAGAAAGCAGAGGTGGGAACGAAGACAAAACGAAGACAGGAAACTTTCCGGGTCGAATCTTGTTTTATCCCCTCGGCTTTTCTCGTTGTCTCTGTGGTAGGTTTTGCTTTTCTCCCGCCGGGGTGTAGGACAGGATTCCAGATTCCGGCGCTTGTAAATCGGGCGGCGGAGTTATATTCTGTTGCCTTTTCCGGACAATACAGGGCACGGAGACAAAGCGTGGTCGTTGTCGTCAACCTGTTTGACATTATTGAGGGCAAGGAAAAGCAGTACGCCGAGTACCTGCGGCGCGTGCAGCCGATCTTGGACCGCTACGGGGCTTCGGTCGTGCTGTACGGCCTGACGCGCATGGTCTACATGGGCGGCTGTACGCAGCGGTACTGCGGGCTGATCCAGTACAAGAGCCTGGCCGATCTGCGGAAGCTCTCGCATGATCCGGAGTTTCTGGAGATCCGCCCCCTGCGGGACAATTCCACCAAGAACTACGTCCTGACGGCGGTTGAAAATTTCGAAACCATGAACCACGCCGTTGAGTACCTAAGTAACGGCGGTGGACAGTAGTTCCCCGTGTCGCGGACGTCCCCGTCCGCGAGTGTCCACGGGCGTCTCGCCCGCGGAAGGGCATGGGGAAGTTGTAGACGAGGGCAAGATGCCCTCGGCACGCGCGGGCGAGATGCCCGCGACACGGAGTTTCCTTATGCGCAGCGACAACGTCAAAGCCGGGCTCGAACGAGGCCCCCACCGCAGCTTGCTCAAGGCCACCGGACTTCGCGAGAGCGACATCCGCCGCCCGTTCATCGCCATCGTCAACAGCTATACGGACATCGTGCCCGGGCACGTCCACCTCGACGCCGTCGGCGAGTTCGTCAAGCAGCAGGTGCAGGCCGCCGGCGGCACCGCCTTCGTCTTCAACACCATCGCCATCTGCGACGGTATCGCCATGGGGCACTACGGCATGAAGTACTCGCTGGCGTCGCGCGAGCTGATCGCCGACTGCGTCGAGTCGATGGCCGAGGCGCACCAGTTCGACGGCATGATCTGCATCCCCAACTGCGACAAGATCATCCCCGGAATGCTCATGGCCTCCATCCGCCTGAACATCCCCACCATCTTCGCCTCGGGCGGGCCGATGGAAGCCGGAAACGTCTGCGGCAAAGACGTCGACCTGATCGACCAGTTCTACGCCGTCGCGCAGTTCAAGACCGGCAAGATGACCGCCGCCCAGGTCAAGCAATACGAAGACAACACCTGCCCCACCTGCGGATCGTGCAGCGGCATGTTCACCGCCAACAGCATGAACTGCCTGTGCGAGGCCGTCGGCATGGCGCTGCCGGGCAACGGAACCTGCCTGGCGACTTCGCCGGCGCGGATGGATCTGTTCAAGAACGCCGCCCGGCGCATTGTGGCGATGGTCAAGGAATGGTCCAGCGGCGGCTGCCGAAAGGCCTACCCCCTGCTGCCGCGGAACATCATGACCAAGAAAGCCTTCGAGAACGCCTTCGCGCTGGACATGGCCATGGGCGGCTCGACCAACACGGTGCTGCACCTGCTCGCCCTGGCGAGCGAGGCCGGCGTGCCGTTCGGGCTTAAGGACATCGAGCGCGTCACCGCCCGCACGCCCAACATCTCTCGCGTGGCGCCTTCGTGTACGCCCGAGGGCAAGATTTACCACGTGCAGGACGTCCACCGCGCGGGCGGCATCCACACGATCATGGGCCAGCTCTGGTGGGACAAGCCCGCCCTGGTCCACGCCGAGGTGCCGACGGTCACCGGTCAGCCGCTGATGAAGAATCTCGAACAGTGGTCGCTGCGCAGCAAGAAGTGCCTGCCGGCGGCAAAGAAGATGTATCGCGAAGGTTCCAAAGCCACCGGCCGCAGCGTCGCGCAGGTCAAGGCGATGTACCGCGGCGAAAAGCCCGCCGCCCTGGTCGCCCGCAATACCGCCAAGCTCGACGTGCAGGACGTGATCCGCACGCTGGAGCGGCCGTTCACCGCCAAGGGCGGGCTGGTCGTGCTGTACGGCAACATCGCCACGCGCGGGGCGATGGTCAAACTCGCCGGCGTCGACCCGGCGATGTACAAGCACTCGGGACCTGCCGTCATCTTTGAAGGGCAGGAAGACGCCTGCGCCGGAATCCTGGGCGGCAAGGTCAAGGCCGGCGACGTGGTCATCATCCGCAACGAAGGACCCAAGGGCGGCCCGGGCATGCAGGAAATGCTTGCCCCGACGAGCTACATCAAGGGCATGGGCCTGGGCGCCGCCTGCGCGCTGATCACCGACGGGCGGTTCTCCGGCGGCACGGCCGGGGCGTGCATCGGGCATGTTTCGCCCGAGGCGGCCGCCGGCGGCGAGATCGGTCTGCTGAAAAACGGCGACGTGATCGACATCGACATCCCCGCCGGCAAGATGAACGCCCGCGTGACGGCGGCCGAGTTCGCCCGCCGCCGCAAGACCTGGAAGCCGGTCCCGGCCCCGATCCGCCACGGCGCCCTGGGCCGCTACGCCGCCCACGCCACCAGCGCCGACACCGGCGCCATCCTGGACTGGCCCGGAAAACCAAAAGTTTAGCAGCGGTAGTCTCGCCGCTTGCGGCTTCGCGAGCCCTCGGCGCCCCTGCAGCACGCGGGGGCTTTAAATACTGTTATCTTCACGCACTTGACAAAGCTCCTCGACAAGCTGTGCTTGCTTGCCACGCGTCACGTGCGGCTGATGCGCGTGGTGCTGCTGGGGCTGATGATCCTGATCACCGCCGCCGCGGCGTGGCGGTTGATTCAGTGGCGCATCTGGGAGAACCGCGAAGCTCTCATGAACGGCCTTTACAGCCTGCCGATGGCGCCGCTGCTGTTCTGGTGGATGATCGCCATGCTGCAGCGCCCGCAGCACATCAAGCCCTACCCGGTCCTGATAGACGCCCTGGCCGTGACGCTTGCCGCTTCACGCATCGCCGGGCCGTTCTTCCCCGCGTCCGGCCACGTGCTGTTCCTGGTGTACTCGTTCCTGGCCACCCGCAACGTCCCCTATCGCTATGCGGCCGCTACGATGCTTGTTTTGACGCTGGTCTGCAAGTTCGTGCTTTTCCACGACCCTATCACGCCCACCACCGGCGCAATCGCCGCGGTAATACTGTGGCGGCTGCGATGCTCCGCCATGAGAGACAGCCGCTCCAGGTGGGCTCCTTCAGGGGCCCGGGGCGAATGAATCGTCGAGCAGGCGCAGCACGTCGACGGCCACGTCAGTCACCTGCGCCACGCCGGCCATGTTCACCGTTTCGGCGCGATCCGTGCGGCAGTGGTAGTGATCGGTGAAGCGGCCGAAGAAGAACAGCGTCGGCACGTTGCGGTCGTTGAAGGGCGCCTGGTCGGACCACATAGTGCGATTGACAATGCCCAGTGGATGCACCTTTGTCGGGCGGTTGGCCAGTTCCGCCACTGCCAGGGCCTGTCGGAACGGCTGGCGGATGCAGTTGCCGATGACAGTCACGTGCGCATCCTTCACCGCTCCGATCTGATCGAAGTTGATCATGGCGGCCGTCCGGTGCAGCGGCGCCACCGGATAGTTCACGTAATGCTTTGAGCCCAGCAGGCCGAACTCCTCGGCGTCGAAGGCGATAAAGACGTACGTGCATTTCCTTTCCTTCAGGACAGCTACGGCCCGCGCCGTCTCGATCAGGGCGGCAATTCCCGAGGCGTTGTCGTCAGCGCCGGGCCGAACGCCCAGTCCGGCATCGCGGGCGCGCTGGCCGCTGGAAGGCAGATGGTCGTAATGCGCCCCGACGACCAACGCCGGCGCGTCGGGCCCACCGGGCGCCGGCAACACGCCGATGACGTTCTGCCCCATGGCCGGCGCCAGGTCGCAGTTGCCGCTGACGCGTGCGCCCAGGCCTGCGGTGAGCGGCTTCTTCCCTGCTGCAAGATCCTCCAGCGTCTGCCGCCGGGGGCTCTGCTTGAGAATATCCCGCGCTAAAGCGCGGCTGATGCGCATCGCCGGCAGCGGACCGTCGCCTCGTCCGAGCAGGCTGTCGAGCGCGTCTTCGCCGTCGGTGACGGGCGCCTGCGGCGGCGTCACCAGCAGCACCGCCCGCGCGCCGGCCTTGGCGGCATGCTTGAGCTTGTCGCGCGTCAGCATATCGCGCAGGGCCGCGTTCTTGCTCCACCAGAGGCTGTTTTTTGAAACGCCCGCGGCGGTTCCCTGCAGCAGGAGCACCACTTTGCCTTTGGCGTCAACAGCAGTGAAATCGGAGGCATGCTGGCCGTACCCGACAAACACGATCTCGCCTTCGAACGAACCGCTGCACCCCGCGGCGACGGGGGCGAAATCCTTGAAGACCTGCAGCGCCGGCAGCGACGGAACCTTCAGCATGCACGCCTCTCCCGGCGCTCGCATGAACTCGATCTCGAAGGGCTGAACCCACTGCCCGCCGCGAGCTCCTGCCACGAGGCCGACCGATTGAAACTGCTGCACGATGTACTGGCGGGCCTGCACGTTGCCCGGCGTGCCGACCATCCGCCCGCCACGGGCAGGATCGGCCAGTGTATCGATGTGCCTGCCCACGGCCGCCGGCGTCGCCGACGGCGACTGGGCCGACAGCAGCACGGTCGCATCGACAGGCCGATATGCGGGTTGGCAGCCGCAGGCGATGATAAGCATCGCCCACGCCGCCCACGGCCAATGTGTGAAGAGACCCCGCGATGTCAGCTTGTTTGCGATGCCTGATTATTGTCTGGAGCACCGCAGCTGACAAGTGCGCATGTCGAGGTCATCGGGGATAGGCCCTGGCGGCTTCGAGCATCAGGACGGCCATGGCGGTGCTGAACAGGCGTCCGCCGTAGGAGGTGTAGTAGGCGTCGGGGTTCCAGCTTCCGGCGTCGGGGCCTGAGGCGACCTGCCCGGCGATCAGCCGCTCGCGCATGAGCGGGCTCCACCGCGACCACAGACGCCCCTGGTGGCGGTACGCCGCCAGGGTGAGATAGTACTCATAGTAGAAGTTCGCCTGGTCGTCCTTCTTGGGCATGTGGTCCAACAGATACTCTGCGGCCTCGGACATCCGCGGATCGTCGGCGGACAGCCCCAGGATCTGATGGCAGAACATGCCGGCTGCAACCATCGACGGGATGGGGGTCGGGTGGACATACCCGCACAGTCCGCCGTGGCGGCCGCCGCAGACTCCGGCCAACCATCGCCGCGTCAGTTGGAACGGCTCGTCGCCGATAACGATTCCGCTCTGACGCGCCAGCAGCAGCCCGCCAAGCTGCCAGCTCGTGACGGAGGTGTCGGAATCGGTCCCTTTTGACGTGTATCGCCAACCGCCGTACTGGCGGTTCTGGGCGCGCAGCGTCACGGCAAGGGCTTTCTTGAGCGGCTCGAGCAGGGCGGGGTCTTTCGTGGTGGCGTAGAGCCGGGCCAAGGCGCTGACGACGACGCCGTGGGTGTACATGCCGTTGCCCGGACCGGTGCCGCGCGTCCAGTCGCCATCGGCGGGCTGATTGGCCAGCATCCACTTGACGGCCTGGGCCAGCGGCTGTTGGTACGGGCCTTCCTGGTCGTGTCGGGCGCCCACGGCCTGGTAGCAGAGCATGGCGTAGGCGGTGACGGTGTCGTCGCTGCAGGTGGCGCCGCGCTGGGGAGCGGCCCAGTGTCCGTCGTCCTGCTGATGGGCGGTGATCCAGGCCAAGGCTCGGGCCGTCGCGTCGGCGCCGGTCGGCGAGGCTGTGGGCGCACCGAATTGCACGGTTGCGCAGCCGCCCATCAGTGTGCAGACGCAGGTGGCGATCAAAGCGGCCCAGAGGCGATTGAACATGGTGCCCCCCTTCATTGAGATCCGCGGCAGTTGAATGCTAGACGTCGGCAGGCGTGTTTTTCAATGAAGCTATCGCCGGACGGTCGCGCGGGCTTCGAGGTCCAGTTCGGCGGTCAGACCGGCTTGGAGGTAGTGGTACGCCAGGCCGCCGATCATCGCGGCGTTGTCGACGCAGTACGCCATCGGCGGCAGGCGCAGCGTGCAGCCCAGCGAGGCGGCCAACTCACCCGCGGCGGCGCGCAGACCGGAGTTGGCGGCCACCCCGCCGCCGAGCACCAGGGTGCGGGCGCCGGTGGCGACGGCGGCGCGGCGAAGCTTGGTGCGCAGCACGTCGACGACGGCCCCCTGGAAGCTCGCGCAGAGATCGTCGATCTCCTGGGGGGTGAAGTTCTCGATGCCGGTCTTGCCCGCCGGGCGCTGGGGCGTAGCCGCGGTACGACGCCGGCGCGGACGCGTCGACTCCTCCCGCCGCCCTCCGGGGGTGCCCATGACGTGGTAAAGCACCGCGGTCTTGAGCCCGCTGAAGGAGAAATCGAGCGATTGCCCGTGGAGCAAGGTGCGGGGCAGCTTGACCGCCGACGGGTCGCCGCGTCTGGCGGCTTTGTCGATGGCGGGCCCGCCGGGGTAGGGCAGCTTCAGGATGGAGGCGACTTTGTCGTAGGCTTCGCCGGCGGCGTCGTCAATGGTCGAGCCCAGCAGCGTCATATCGATGGGGCTGCGGCAGTGATAGAGGGCGGTGTGTCCGCCCGAGCAGATCAGGGCGGCGGCGGGGTATTCGATGGGCTCGGCGTCCAGCGCGGCGGCGTAGGCGTGGGCATAGATGTGGTTGACGCCCACCAGCGGGCGGTCGTAGATCCAGGCGAGGGTCTTGGCGGCAGTGACGCCGATCAGCAGCGAGCCGATGAGCCCCGGTTCGTTGGTGACCGCCACGGCGGCCAGGTCCGACGGCGCCAGTCCCGACTGATCGAGTGCGCGGACGATGACGGTGTTAATGGCCTCAATGTGCGCCCGCGAGGCGATCTCGGGCACGACGCCGCCGTAGCGGGCGTGCAGGTCGATCTGGCTGGCCACGACGTTGGACAGCACGCGCTGCCCGCTAACGACGACGGAGGCGGAGGTCTCGTCGCAACTGGATTCCACGGCCAGGATGTTCATGGCGTCACTCACGGTCCGGTCGGGCGCGTCGCGGCGGGGAGTTTTTCGAGGGCGGCCTTGATGGCGGCGGGGTCTGCCGCCAGGTCCATCGCCCGGGCAAGCTGGCGGTCGGCCTTGAGCAGTTGCTCGCAGAGTGAGATCGCCGTGCCCGAGGCCGGTCGCGTGGCGGCATCGAGCGGGCGAGGCGCCACGCTGGCCTTTCGTCGCAGGCGCTGCAGGGTGGCGTCCGACCACGGCTGCGAAACGGCGATGTCGGGGTCGACCCCCCACCGCGTGCTTGCCGGGCGTCGCATGATCGCCAGCACGCCGCCGGCGAGAAACTCCGCCGTCGTCAGGTTGATCTGCCCCAGGCCCCCGCCCAGGTCGTACATCGTCTGCACGCAGCCTTTGCCCCGCGTGCGGGCGCCGACCAGAACGGCGCGGCGGTGTACGCTGAGCGTGCCGGCGACGATCTCGGCGGCCGAGGCCGTCCGCTGGTCTATCAGCACCACCAGCGGAACGTTGGAGACGCCCTCGGGGTGGGCCCAGTATCGCTGGTTCGGCCCCTCGCGCTGAAGGACCGTCAAGATCTCGCCGCTGCCCTGGAAGTAGCTGGCGACGCTCACTGCCGAGGGCAGCAGCCCGCCGGGATTGCCCCGCAGGTCCAGCACCACCGCCCCGGCGCCTTCGACCCGGCGCAGGACGCGCTGAAAGTCGGCGGCCGTATCCTGGATGAACTCCTGCACCCGGATGTACGCGACGCCTCGCCCCATGTCGAAACGGTGCTGCCACTGCCCGTCGCCCTGGCGGTAGAGGCCCACGACCGTCTCGATGTCGCTGTCGGCGGGGGCGAGGATAACGTCCCGCGTGGCCGCGGCGCCGGGAGAGAGGATCGTCAGCTTGACCGGCGAGAGCTGCGCCGCCAGGACCGACTCGACATCAGGGCCGATCTCCCGCACGTCGCGCCCATTGACGGCGAGAATTTCGTCGCCGCCGTAGAGGCCCGCCATGTGCGCGGGCGAGCCGGGCAGCGCCCCGACGACCATGGCTTTGCCGTCGCTGGCGTCGACCAGCAGGCCCAGGCCCCGCGTGCGCCCGCCAAGGCGCTGCTGAAAATCGGACTGCTGCGTCGGCGAGACGTAGCTGGAAAACTCGTCCAGGCCAGAGACCAGACCGGAGATCGCCCCCTGCGAGAGGCGGTCGTCATCGAGCGTGCCGCAATAGTTGGTCTCGATCAGGTCCAACGCCTTGCCCGCCGCCGCGAGCGGGGCGGGGATCGGCCGCGCCGGCGGCGGGCTGGACTGCTGGCGGGCGAACCACAGCGCCGCCGCCAGGACCAGAATCATCGCGACCCAGATCAGATTTCGCTTGGGCATGGTTACCCCGAACTTACAGCATATGGCACAGGCTTTCCAGCCCGTATCGGTCACAGCCTGGAAAGGCTGTGACAAAAGAACTGGCTAGGACTGGAGTCGAACCAGCGACGCCGGCCTTTTCAGGGCCGCGCTCTACCACCTGAGCTACCTAGCCATGCAACGGGTCACCCACTTTATCTTATGACGCGGAATTGTCAACGGGCAAACGTTCTTGCTCGGGCTTAAATTGCGTGCGGGCGACGATGTTGGGGTAAGCGAACCATTCCCGCAGCGCCAGACCCTGCTGCTCCTGGGCCAGGTCTCTGCGCAGCTCGGGCGACATCGCGTTGAACTGAGCCCGTTGCGGGGGCGTGTATCCCACCCGCTGAACGACATAGACCGCATGCTTGGGGGCAACCTCCATGACACCCACCGCCGGACTCTGCGGGTACGGCGGATTGACGTTCTCGGGCGCCAGGGCGAATATCTGGCTGTGGAGTTTCTCTACGCATTCCTCCGCCGTCTCCTGCGACGCCATCGCCGGCAGTTCGATGCCCGGAACGCGCGAGGGGAAGATCATCGTCTGTCCGCCGTACGAAAACCGCAGGCGGCGGCTGAAGGGTTCGCTGTGGGTCGTCTCGATCTTCATCGAGGCGGCGGCTTTCTCCAGACCGTCTCGCCTGGCCTGGTCGGCCAGGGCTTTGGCGCGTTCGATCGCCACGGCGTAGGCCCGCTGCGTCTTCCAGTCCTCGACAACCTGCTTGCGGATCTCGGGCGTGAGGTCCTTGGGTTCATGGGCGGGATCGACGCCCGTCAGCGTCCAGAGCAGTCGTCCGCTGACGGACCCGCCCGAGCCGTTGACGTACATCTCGGGACCCGAGCGGCCGACCTCGACCAGCGGCACGACCTTGCCCTCGTGCTTGAACGCCGACGCCGTGGAAACCAACTGCGCCAGCGACGAGCCCGTACCGCCGATACCGGTCATGGCGCTGCCCAGCACGGGATCGCCCGAGAGCGTCTTGAAGTCGATCAGTCCGGTCTGCCCGGCCTCGACGGGGAACGTGTCGGCGGCGCCGGGACCTTTGGCAAAGAGCACCCCCGACAGGGCACGGCACATGGTCCACTCGATCTTGGGCGCCTTGAGCTGCCGGGCAATCTGATCCAGCGCCTCGGCCAGCGTGATATCTTTCCCACTGACAGCCACGGGCGCCTGCCCGCGCACCACCTGCTCGTCAGAGCTCTTGAGGCCCAGCGGATAGCTGATGGCCCGCAGTCCGGCGGCCTTGGCCAAAGCGGCCAGCGCCTGCGACAGCGGACGCTGGGTGATGTCCACGGCGGGGAGTTTGACCGCCAGGGCCGCAGCGGCCTCATCGTCGAGCATCATGGCCTGGCGGACCTGTGGATAGGTCCGGGCGCCCTGGGCGTCAGCTTTCAGCAGAAGCTGGATTTCCTGGACGACCTTGCCGACCTGGCGGTCCGCTTCGAGGTCGCTGAGGCGCGCTTCGATTTCGGGCAGGGCCTCGATGAGGCTCTTGGGCACCTCGCGCGACTGCGGCGCGGTGGCCGTCGCCGGGGCGGTCGCGGTGGCCGGGGCGGTCGCCGCCGGGGCGGTGGCCTGCGTCGCGGGCGTCTCGACGGGCACGAGTTTGACGAACTGCGCCTCGTTGCGGCGATAGTAGGCGCGGGCCTCGGCCGGATCGATCCGCACGAACTTCGTCACGGCGTCCTTGGAGACCAGCAGGTAGCTCAGCGCCGCGCGGTCGGGCTGGTAGTACCCAAAGCCCATCGAATCGCAGGAGGCGAACTGCTGCGGCACGCTGGAGCGATACTTCTCGAAGAACTCGCGCACCTGCGCGTCCGTCGGATCGCCCATCGAGGCCTTGAATTTCGAAGCTGATATCTCCGCCATCCGCACGTCGATCCGCTCGCTCACCTGGGCAAAAAGCCGTTCCACCGCCGGAAGGCTCGGCGGAGTCTGCGGCAAGCCGGCGATGGCGCCCTTGCGCACCAGAAGCCAATTCGCGATGGAACTTCGCAGCATTTCGTCGCCCGATCGCCCGAGGCTCTCGATGGTCGCGGCGTAGCCCGGCGATTTCGGATCGAGGCCGATGTCGGCCAGGAAGCCATCCACTTCGTCGGCGGTAACCTGCACGCCCATGTGGTTGGCTTCGGCCAGCAGCAAGGCGTAGGCGCGCCCCATCTCGTATTCGTCAAGAGGCTGTGAAACCATCAGCCCGAAGATCGGGTCTATGGCCCTGGGCCTGCCCCCGACGCCGCGCACCAGCACGCCTTCGCGGAGGACCTTGAGTTGGTTCGAGGCATCCACGATGTCGCGATGGTTGATCGTGACCTTGCCCCCAAACGCCGTGCCGACGTTGCCCCGGGGCGAGACCAGTTCCGTCAGACCGTGCATGACCCTGTCAAAACCCTGGAAGCCGACCAGGAACGCCACCATCAGGACCACCATGATGATGATGACCATTTTCTGCCGGCGCCGGAAGAATGCGAATGCCATGAGTGCTCCTGTAGTTCGTGGCCCGACCCGTCCGGGCCGTGCTCGTCGTAGAACGCCATCGCGATCACGCGTAAGCGGCGTCAAGCAAGCCGCTTATTCTAATTCGTCACAATGCTAATGCAAGTTCAACCCGGATGATGTGCGGGAGGCTCCTGGTCGGACCGATCGGGGCTCTCCGGCGCGGCGGGGGGCGCGGGCCAACCGCGAACCACGGCCGTCCGCCCCACCATGTCGCCCAAATGCTGGCGGTGACGGGTCATGAAGACGATCAGGAACAGCAACTGCAGCGGCGGAGAGATCAGGATCATCACCTTGATCAGGTTGCGCATGAGCACGCCGCGGAAGTCGGGGCGCCGCCCGCCGTCGCCGACGAGGCGGATGTGCATCATCATCTTGCCCACCGTGGCGCCCAAGGCCAGTTCCATCACGACGGTGTACAGCACGTACGCCGTCATCGTGGCCACGATGGCGTAGCCCATCTCGGGGCTGTTCTGGAGTTCCTGGAGCACCGAGCGGATCACCTCCTGCGACAGGGGCAGGGGCTCGCCCTCGGTGAATCGCCGCGTCATCGGCGAAAGCACCAGCATGAACGGGACGGTGTCGATCAGGAACGCGACCAGCCGCTTGCCCAGGCTCGCCGGCACGACCGTCATGGGCAGCTCGAACTGTCCCGGCGGCGTCGAGGGGCGCAGCATCAGCGTCGCCAGCACCATCGCCACCAACAACGCGTAAAGGAAGTACTGGACAATCTCCGTCCCCCCGCCGGGCACCATCGCTCCGCTCAGCGGAGTGGGCTCGAACTTGCCGACCCGCCCTGAAGCGTCCGCCGTCGCGAACACCAGTGCCCCGTCGCGCCAGGCGACCAAAGCCACCTGCTCGGCAACCCGCGACACCAGCGGCGTCGCCCCGGCCGGCCAGGTCAGCACCCCTTGGTCGCTGTGGATGCTCTGCCGCCCCGCAGCCGCGCCCGCCTCATCCAGAACGATCACCTCCAGCGCCGACTGCCCCCCGGCAACCGGTCGAGAGACCACGGCTGTCATCCCGCGCTGAAACGCCATCAAAGCCAATGGACGCGAGCCCTCCCCCGCCGTCCAGGGCGTCACGCGCCACTTGTTGTCATGGAAAACGCCCAGGCGGCTGCCGCCTTCATTCGACGCCAGCACCACCACGCGATCTCCCGCGGCCGCCAGATGCCAACTCTCGGCCCCCTTAGACAGGCTTGCGGGCAGTTCCCCCAGCACCGACCAGAGCCCCTGGTAGAAGCGCCACAGACGCGGCAGCGCAGCGCCTGCGGCGGTGGCAGTCGCAGCGGTGGTGGTGGCCGCCGGGGCGGTCGCCGGCGCCGCCGGGGGACGCGCCACGACCAGCAGCGACGAGCCCGCCGCGCCGGCGAAATCTTTAGCGCCGAAGGCGGCCAGCGCCTTCGTGCCGGCGGGCCACTGGTCCTGGGGGGGAAGGGGCAGCGGTCCGGGGCGCTCTTCGATCTCCATCGGCAGCGCCATCGCCGCCAGCGGATCGTCGGACAGGAGATAGAGCTGATTGTTCAGCGGCGTGATAACCGTCGGCTGGGAGAGAGCGTTCTGCGTCACCCAGAGCCATTTCTTTCGGGAGACGGGCTTGGCGGCGGCATCGAAGGTGGCAACGGCGGCGCCGTCGTCGTCCTTGGCTGGGCGTTTGTCGTTAAGGCGGACCAGCCAGAGGCCTTCCTGGTTTCCCGCCAGCATGAACTGCCGCCGTAGCGGGAGTCTGCCTTCGGGCAGGGGCGGCTGGGCAACGTAGGCGGGTGGGGCGACCGGCGCGCTGGCGGTGGCGGGCGCGGTGGCCGGGCGGGTCTGAGCGGCTGCGGCGTGCCCCAGCGTCAACAGAAGAATAAGGCCGACCCGGGCCGGCACGGCGAAACGCGTCATTGGGAGTCCTTTGGCGGGCTGATGTTTTTGTCCAACTGGATGACGTCGACGATGCCCGGCGGGAGGTTCTCGACAAACAGCAGCGACGAACGGTCCCACTTGTCCTCGACGGTCATCTCCGAGAGCGAAAAGCGAATGCTTCGGATCGGGCTGTTAGGATGCCCCGGCCAGCTAACGGTGCTCAGCGAGATGTCGGTGGGCATGACGGCGGTGGAGGCGCCCTCGATGGGCCGGTAGCTCTTGAGGCCCGACTTGAGCGTGCGTCGCCCGTCGGGGGAGAAGAAGTCGATGCGGTAGGGGCGCAGGGGTTCCTGGTCTTTCGTCCAATCGATATACGCTTCGCGACGAAAGAGGGCATTGCCCGTAATGGGCTGGCGGTCGATGTAGCTGACCACGTAAGCGCAGGGGCTGGTACACATACTCATTACTACGGCAGGAAGGCGGGAACCGTCTTTGGGAAGTTCGGTAATTCCCAGCAAGGCCAGAAGCTGATAGGGGTCCAGGGGGATGGCTTCCAGCCCGGGCGCTCCGGCCATGGCGGTGCGACCCCAGACGGCCTGACCGCTGCCGCCGAACTGGTACCAGAAATAGTACACGCCCTCTTGAGGGCTCGATCCGATGCGGAAGATGTCGTGCCCGAGCTCGCGCCCGATCAGCACGAACCCCGGGGGGACATTGGGATTGGAGTTCTTGGCCAGCAGCAACAGACCGTCGGTGGCCAAGGGAACCAGCAGTCCGCTGCGGGCTACCGTCAGCTCGATCCTCGCCCGCGCCCAGAGCATTGGAACCTGCGCCGCGTTGGCGTTGTGTTCCTGCACCAGCGTCTGAAGCGAGACATGCTGTTCCGGGCACGCACAGCCGCCCGCCGCCACAACCGCCGCCAGCACCGCCGCCACCAGAGTTTTCTGCACGCGAGTAGTCATAGCTCCCCCTCGATTATGTCGCTCAGGCTTTGACTGACCTGCGCGATGCGGTCTTCGTCGAGCTTGGGATCGATCACCTCGTACGGCTCTCCCGTCTTGCGGAGATGCACCGACCATATCTCGCCTCCGCCCTCGACGCGGCGGCTGCGATCGTACGCCAACAGTTTCTTGCGCATCAGCACCAGCGCCAGGACGTAGCGAAAATCGATCTTCACGGGATCGTCGCTTCCCTCGAGACGCTGAAAAAAACTCAGCAGCACCGAGTCGTCTACCAGCAGGCGCTTCTTCTTTTCAGTGGACGCGGGAACCTTCGTCCGCCACACCGCATAGACGTCCGGAAGATCACCCGAAGGCACGGAACTGACGCACTTGAGGCAATAATCCTCACGGAGGAACTCCCCGTCCTGCTCGCGGACGGCCGCCACCAACTCTTCGCCGGCGCTGATGGTCGTCTGGCAGTTCCGGCACAGGGCCTCGGTCTTGGCTATTTTATATTCTCTGGCCATCGCGGCGGCGGTCCGTCAGGGGAGATATTCCTTGGAAGCGGCTTCGATTTCATCCAGCAGGCGCTGGGCTCGCGACAGGTCGGCGGCGGACGTCATTGCCAACTCGGCGGCCGCCGGTCGGTCGGCGAGATTGGGCACGTTGACGCGAACGTTGTAGTCGCTGAGCCTGGCCGCGGCCACCGCCAGCACCGCCCCGGCCAGCAGGTCGGTGATCAGGTATGAATTGACGCGGTTGACGAGACCCTTGAGATCTTCCAGCAGCGCCAGGGCGACCTTGGTAGCCTCTCGCGGAACGTCAATCGCCGCGGCAGTGGCCAGCGCCATCGCCTCGGTCTTCTCGGGGGAGTCGTCCATTTTCGTGGCGGACTGGTAGAGCGTGTAGGCCGCGATATCGTCCGCCACGAGATCTTCGAACATGCCCCGGGCCAATTCGAGCCGCCGCTGGAGTTGGGCGTAGTACTCCTCGTGCTGGGCGAACTTCTTCTTGCCGCGCGTGAATGCCAGCGACATCTCACCCAGCGCCGCCCCCAGCGCCCCCACTACTCCCGCCACGCTGCCCCCGCCGGGCGTGGGCGTTTTGGCGGCCGTCGCCGCCACAAAGTCCCGCACCGGCAACGACAACATATCCTGCTGCGATCCCTGTTCGGTCACGTTTGGCTCCTTTTCCGATGCAACAGTATAGACGGACGCCCCAACAGCGACAATGCTTCACATTGGAACTGGTAGCCCGTAGCCTGTAGCCAGTCGCCGGGAGTTGCACATGGTCTTTGTAAGCTCTTGCCGGAGAAGATTCACTTCGCTACGCGGAAGGCAGCGGAATTGATCAGAGTGAGTTCTTGCTCGCGATTCTTGTAAGACATTTCACCCCGAAAGCTCACAGGGAGGTTGTTGGTTACATCGAATAGAATAGTCCCTTTTCTCTTCATGACAGAACAGCAGTCGCTGGTGGCCCCGTCGAACTCGATCAATGCAACCTGAAGACCCTGCTGTGGCGAGACGCGGACGAGCTTGCACTCGACGCTCTCCTGGATCAATCCCCAACTAATGCATACAGGGAAGACAAGATAAGACCGGCTAATCTTCCATGTCTGTCCAACCGTCACAGGCCCCTCGGGCAAATAGGCCGCGACCTTGCCCACAATTTCTCCATATGCCGCTGCCATTTCTCCTTCGGCTTTCTGGCCAGTCTTGGGCAAATGGCGACATGAAATGACCTCGCCTCGAATCCCACAGCTCATCGTATATTTGTCTCCCATTTCCTTAGCCATGTGTTTGCTGAAATCGTCTTTGAGCGTTTCCGGTTTGGCTGTGTCGGCCACCACCCCTTTGGCGTCCTCGACGGTGCATCGAGTGAGGGTAGCGATTATAGACTTGCGGCCATTTTCTTCGCGATCCGCCAATGACGCTTGAAGCTCAAAGCCTACCGTGCTGCTTATCTTCTCTGCTGGCTGCCCTTCCCGGAAGGAACGGGTTTCAATCATTGAAAGCGTGTCTGCCGCAACGAGTATCTCGCCAGGCTTCCAATCGCACTTGAGTGTGTAGGTTTGCGGTTGACACCCGTAAATCCCCATAGCCGCAAGACAGATTGCCCAAGACAGTCTGATCATATTCTTAAGTCACAATTCCAGTGCACCGGCCTGAACGGAGATCTTCCAGCGCAGCGTCAGCCGATTCGTCCAGACGCCCGGCAGCCGCGTCGAGTTCTATCTGGTGGTCCCATGAAGCGGCGTCAAATTGATCAAACCACTCTCTGAACCGCCGCAACTCTTCGGCGTTAAGACCAGCTACAGCTTTTTCAATGTCATCGATGGTGGTCATATAAACAGTATAGAATCATTCCCCCGCACCAGCAAGTGCCCGAGCAGGAGGCCTGCTTCCAGCGTTCCGGCATCAGCGTGTCCAATCTTCGATTCCGCCCTCGGCGTCGCCGTGCCGATAGAGGAGGTATGTCTCTGCTGCATGGAACGACATCGCGACATCTATCCGCCGTCACCCGCTGGGCTTTGATCAGCCTGGTGCTGGCGGCATTGATCGGCTGGTGGTGGCCGAGCATCCGGGCCTGGGGCGCCTTGACGGGCGGGCTGATGGTCGTCTTCACGTTCTGGCTGGCCTGGCGGATCACCCTGGGCGACCGCCGCCTCGACGCCCACCCGATGTACCTGGCGCTGCTGGGCCCGGCCGTGATCCTCGGTTGGCACGCCGCCCACAGCGGAATGTCCCGCATGCCCCCCGGCGGCGCGAGTCTCTACGGCGCGCTGGACATCTCGATGCTCTTCCAGATCAGCCTGGCGGTGCTGGGATTGCTGCTGGCGCAGAGCCTGCTCGACCGCTTTGTGCATAATCCCATCATCCCGCTGATCGTCGCACTGGCGATGGCCATAGGCCCCTCCGCCGCGGCCGTCGGCGCCCTGCGCCGTGGGTGCCTCGCCGGCGAGGCGCTGGCGCTGCTGGCCTGGACGGCCCCGGTGGTGCTGCTGCAGACCCGATGGAGCATTCTCTACGGCCAAACCCTCCGCGACGCCGAGCCCCACCACCGCCGAGCCACGGCCTGGGCGGCGTCAGCCCTGGCGGCGGCGATGGTCGCTGCGATGATATTCCTCTTTCCCCGCCAGGCGATCATCACCGCGCTGCTGGCCGGGGGCACCCTTTGGGTGGCGGCGATAATCCTGCCCCAGCGGCGCAAGGCGACTTTCGCCGTCGCGCTGCTGCTGTTGGCCGGCGGCGCCGCCGCGGCGGCGACCGCGACGCCGTCATGGCCAGCCGTCCTTGCCGGAGAACCAACCGCCCTCGGACGCGGCGAACAGGCCGCGCGAGAGGTCTATTCGCTCTCAGGCGCCTCGGCCATCCTGGCTGCCGCCACCGGGTGGCTCGGACTGGCCTGGATGGCTGCCGGCGCCGCGGCCAGCCTGGTGCTCCTGCTCTGGCGAGCCAGAAAAGCGCCGCCCCAGGAGCAAACTCGCTGCAGCGCCTGGGCGGTGGCGGTGGTGTTGGCATCGGCAGCGGCGGCCGCACCCGGCGGGCTGTCGATCCCGGCGGTGACTCTGGCGGCGGCGGTGCTGTGGGGTCTGCTGCCGGTGATGACGGGGCGCGCGGGCCGGTCTCTTCCCGGCGCACTGGTCATGCTGGGCCTGTGCGCGGTGCTGCTGGCGATGGGCCTGGTGCGCGACCCGGGGTTGCTCGGTCAGATCTGGCAGTCGTTCGGGTTGCACCCCAACCTGCTGCACGCCCCGACGGGGTTCTTCGTGGCCCTGTGCGTCGCCTGGCAGGTCGGGTCTCGCCGCATCTGGATGGGCCTGCTGGGCGTGGCCGCCGTGGCGGCGGTCGGATGGGGCGGGGAGATGCTGCAGGCGGAGTTCTCAACGCGGCGTTACGCCGAGGTCCAGGACTGGTATCTTCATGTTGCAGGCTGCGTACTGGCGCTGATACCCTATCTGCTGGCGATGGGTTCGCGCCTGTGCGAACTGGAGCCCCTGCCCGAGAGCGTGATCCGCCGGCTGCAGCGCAAGGGCCGAATGTGACCGCTGCCCAACCTGGAGGCATGATGGCGATGAGACGATGCCTGGTTCTGCTGCCGTTGCTGTGCGTGTTGTCGGGCTGCCCCGTAACGCAGCCTCAGCCCACCAGCGGCAAGCTGCTCAAACTTAAGGTCTCCGCCAACCGGCAAGACTACCAGCTCTTTCTGCCCAGCGAATACACCCCCGACAAAAAGTGGCCGCTGGTGATCACGCTGCACGGCACGCACGGATGGGACGACTACCAGCCGCAGATGCGCGAATGGAAATATCTGGGTGAAAAGAAGGGGCTCATCATCGCCGCGCCGTACCTCAAGAGCCCCCAGGGCATCCTTCCGGTGCTGCACAACATCCGCGACAAGCAGCTTCAGGAAGATGAGAAGACCATCCTGGGCCTCATCGACGACGCCGTGGCCAACTACAACGTCGATCCCAATGCCGTGCTGCTGACGGGCTTCTCGGCTGGCGGATACGCGATGTACTACGTCGGCCTGCGGCACCCCGAGCGGTTCAACATGCTCATCGCCCGTGCGTGCAACAGCGATCAGGAGGTGTTCGAGTCGATCCAGTTGACCGAGGCGGCCCGCAACAAGCCCATCGCGATCTTCTGGGGCGGCGACGACCTCAAGCCCATCCAGGAACAATCCTGGGCCGCCTTCGAGTACCTCAGAACCCACAAGTGCTACCAGACGGTCAAGAAGGAGATCCAGGGCGGACACCTTCGCCGACCCGAGGTCGCCTACGACCTGTGGCGCGAGCACATGCCCAAGAAATACGTCCGCGAACCCGCCACCAGGAAGTAGCGCCCCGGGTGGCATGGCGACACGCGCAGCGGGTCGCCATGGGTAGCAGATGGATGGATGGATGCGAGGGCCGGGTGGCATGGGGACACGCGCATCCATCCATCCTCTCCCCCGGCGTGGGGACCGCGATTCGGGCTATTTGGGTCTGACGCGCTGCAGGGCGGTGGAGGAGAACTCGCTGGAGGCGATCATTGCGGCGGCTTCTTTGGCCGAGAGCACCTTGGGGACCGGCGCCACAGCGGCGCGGCGGAACGCCATGAACGCCGGGCGGTTCTCCTTGTCCGGCGGAAGCGAGAACACCCAGTCAATCACCAGCCAGTCCTGCTTGTCGCCAACCTGGCGATCGACGCTCAACTCCGCTCGCTGATAGCGATCGGGCAAGTCCTTGCTCACCGGCGCCGGGCCGACAAACAGCCACTCCTGCGGTTTAGGCCACTGCCGGGCGGTGGCTTCCCTGACGGCCGCCTCGAGGTTGTCCAGCGACGCGTAGGCCAGGTAACCCAGCGGATAGAAGTCCTCGCCCTTGTCCGTCACCAGGCGGAAGTGCGGCAGGGGCAGGACCCACCAACCGGCGACGGGGCCGCTTTCCGTTTCCGCGGCCGCTCGCGAGACCTTCACGCGCACGACATAGAGCTTCTGTCCGCGCCGCGCCGGCGCCGCCAGCAGCGGATGGCGCAGGTCGCCGGGGTACCAGTTCTTGACGAACTCGTCGGGGCACTCCATCACGGAGACCACCTGCAACTCGCCGCGCCGTGCGTCGAGGCGACCGTAGCGGTTGGTGACCTCTTCGGTCACGCTGCCGTTCTTCACCGGACCAGTCCGCTCGACCCGATAGCGAGCGCAGTACAGCTCGCGCAGCAGGTCGCTGTGGGCGCGGCCGAAGTTCCACTCGCCCTGCGTCTGGAGCGTGCCGCCCGAGAGCATCTTGGTCAGCCCCAGCACGAATTCGTCGGGATACAGCGGGGCCAGGCTGTCCTGTCTGCCGTCGTGACCGTCGGTGTTGCCCTGGATGTCGATGCTGGAGTCGTAGGGTTGGTAGTCGATGACGCTGGGGCCCCAGGGCAACATTTGCAGGGCGACGAACAACACCCCGAACGCCAGCATCCCCGTCAGGACGCCCATCAGCGCCCCGCCGATGCTGTCGACCCAGTGGTTGAACACGATGCCTCGCGAGATCAGGCGGTCGATGATGATCCGCAGCACCAGCAGCGGCAGCACGAACAACCCCATCAGGCACAACGCGTCGGCGTAGACCATGTGCGAGTCATACAGCACCGCGCGCGCCAGCGGTTCATACCACCCCAACGCCACCGCGGCGCACAACAGCGACAGCAACGCCATGATGCCGGAGTTGAACAGCCCCTGGCGCCAATGAAAGACGGCGCTTCCCAGGATGAGCAAGATAGCCACTATGATCAGAAGCATCGGTCTCTCTACTTTCTACTTTCTCCAGCTCCCCTGCTCTAGCGGCGTGCTTGCACGCCGCTAGCCTTTGCCGGTCTTTTGGGTCGCGCGGATGACTTCCTTGACGTCGATGACGCCCTCGACCACTTTGTGCAGCGCCTGCTCCTGCAGGTAGAGCATCTTGTGCTTGCGGGCGCAGGCCTTGATCTGCGCCACCGGCGCGCCGCCGGCCACCAGGCGGCGAACCTCGTCCGTCACGTCGAGCATCTCGAAGGCGGCCGTGCGACCCATGTACCCCGCCCCGCCGCAGGTGGGGCAGACGATCATCTGCGCCGGATCGGTCGCGTCGGGCTTGGGAACGTGGGCGCGATAGAACTGGTCGATGTCCATGCCCGTCAGGTTGGCCTTGACCAGCATCTGCTTGTCGGGGGTGTAGCCTTCCTTGCAGTCGGGGCAGAGCTTGCGCAGCAGCACCTGGCAGACGATGGTGCGGAGGTCTTTGACAGCCGTGACGGCCGAGCCGCACACCTTGACCCACTTGGCCATGGCCACGAAGGTGTCGCCGGCGTGCAGGCCCAGCAGGGTGGGCCGTTCCGCCGCCGATCGCAAGACCAGTTCGCTGCCCTCGGTGTCGCCGCAGCGGTCCACCAGCAGCACGTCGGGATGTCGGCGCATGACCGACGCCAGCGTGGCGTTGAACTGCTTGGGGTCTTTGTAGGCGTTCTGGGTGATGTTCTCCAGGTCGATGCGCGGGTGCATCTCGACGGTGACCAGTTGCTTGACGAACGGGTCGTACTGGCGCAGGATCGAATACATCGTGCTGGTGATGCCGCTGCGGGGCATGCCCGAGACGATGATCAGACCGCTGGGCTCGCCGACGAGGTCCTTGATCCGCATGAGCACCTCGTTGCTCATGCCCAGCTCGTCGATGTTCGTCCGCAGCGCCTCCTGCACCACCAGGAACGTCATGCGCTGCCCGCCGGTGGTGCCCGCGCACGAGACGCGAACGTCCATGCGCCCGCTCAGACCGTCGACGGAAATCTCGCCGTCCTGCGGGCGGCGGCGGTCTTCGATATTCATGCCCGCGGCGCCCTTGAGAAACTGGATCACCGCTTCGCTGGCGGCCACGTCCATCGACAGCGTGGTCGAGAGGTCCACCACTTCGCCGTCGACGACCAGGCGGACGATGGCGGCGCGTCCGCCGGAGGTGATGTCGGCTTCGCTGGCGCGGCGACGGACGAGCTCGGCCAGGAACTGCTGCACGAGGTTGTAGGTCTGGGCGTAGGCGGGCGGCTGGTCGTCGCGCGGGACGACGAGGTGGTCGGCGGCGTCATAGAGGTTGACGTATTGCAGCAGCGGGACGGCGTGAACGACCGTATGGCTGCTCTTGCCGCCGCTGCGCAGGCGGGCCAGGAGCGTGCTCCAGGTGACCTGGAATTCTTCGCTGACGCGACCGTTGTGCCAGAACACGTACGCCAGCACCACGCTGGCGGCGATGACGGGAAAGATGAACATGCCCACCCAGAACCCCGCCGTCAGCCAGATGACCAGCCCCGCGGCGCCCGAGGCCAGGCCCGCGGGCGTCCAGTACCACCCCTCGCCGTAGAAGCGGCGGGTGTCGTGATAGATCCACGGCAGCGTCCACAGCCAGGGCGTCACCACGGCCAGCATGATGCCGATCTTGAGCAGCGAGATATACGCGTCGTTGGGAATCGCCGTCATTACCTGACCCATTCGCTGTCTCCGCTATCGCGACGCCATGCCGCCGTTGCTGCGGTTAGAAATTCCGCGAACCATCATCCGCAATTCTTCAGGATTCGGGGCCACCGCGTACGCCTCGTCCGGGGCCACCATGTCACTGTCGATCAACTCCAGCAGGCTGGTGCTGAAGCTTCGCATGCCTTCGCGCTCCAGCGTCCGCACCACCTCGGTCAGTTCGTTCTCGCGCCCCTCCTGAATGTACTTGCGCACCACGGCGTGGTCGAGCATGATCTCCAGCGCGGGCACCACCCGGTAGTCGCGCGACAGGCTCGCCAGCAGCTTCTGGCAGATCACCGCGTGCAGATTCTGCGCCAGCGCCGAGCGGATCAGCGCTCGATTCTCGCCGGAAAACAGGCTCAACACGCGTCCGACCGTCTGCGCCGCCGTCGCGGCGTGAACCGTCCCGAACACCAGGTGCCCCGTCTCGGCCGCGTGCAGCGCCGCCTGGAACGAATCCAGGTCCCGCAACTCGCCGATGAGAATCACGTCGGGGTTCTGACGCATCAGGTCCCGCTGGGCCGCGTGATAGTCCGGAACGTCAATGCCCACCTCGCGCTGGCTGATGACCGCTTTCTTGTCCTCGAAGACGTACTCGATCGGGTCCTCGATGGTCAGGATGTGGCACGCTCGGCGCTGGTTGATGTGGTCCAGCATCGAGGCGATCGTCGTGCTCTTGCCGCAGCCGGTCGGTCCGCTCACCAGCACCAGCCCCGTCTCGGCCTCGCAGATCTTCGCCAGTTCCGGCGGCAGGTTGAGGCTCTTGAAGTTGGGAATCTCCCGCGTCACGCGACGCACCGCGATCGACATCAGCCCCCGCTGGCGGTACATGTTGATGCGGAACCGGTCCGCCCCCGGGCTCTCGTACGCCAGGTCCACGCTGCCGTGCCCGGCCAGCGACAACCGCTGGTCGGCATTGAGCATCTCCTGCGCCAGGCTCTCGACGTCCTCTGCCGTCAGCGCCTTGCCCTTGGCCGCAACCAGCGCCCGCGCCGTGCGGAAATGCGGACGCAAGTTCGCCTTGATGTGAAGGTCCGACGCCTTGAGCTGCGTCATCGCGTCGAGAAACTGAACCAGCCTGGCCTTGGGCCGCCCCTGCGGAAGCGGCGCCGTTTCGCCCATCGTCATGGTGTTTTCCCTCCGGCCGCGCCTGCGATCGTGCGAACCGTCACGCCGCGCTGCGCCAGGTACGTCTTGGTTGCCTCGATGGTGTGCGTGCCGAAGTGAAAGATGCTCGCCGCCAGCGCCGCGTCGGCCTTGCCTGCCGTCAGCACCTGGAAAATGTGCTCCGGGCTGCCCGCCCCGCCCGAGGCGATCACGGGAATGTCCACCGCCTCGGCCACCGCGCGGGTGATCTCGATGTCGTAGCCAGTCTGCATGCCGTCGGCGTCCATGACCGTCAGCAGGATCTCGCCGGCCCCGCGACGCTCCACCTCCTGCGCCCACGCCACCGCCTCCAGGCCCGTGCCGATCCGCCCGCCGTTGACGTGTACCTCCCACCGCTCGCTGCCGTTGACCTCCACGCGCTTGGGGTCGATCGCCACCACCACGCACTGCGCGCCGAACCGCCGCGACGCCGCCGTGATGAACTCCGGGTCGCGGACGGCCGCCGAGTTGATCGACACCTTGTCCGCCCCCGCGTTGAGCATGTCGCGGAAGTCCTGGATCGTCCGGATGCCGCCCCCCACCGTCAGGGGCATGAAGACCTGCTCAGCCGTCGAGTGAACCACGTCGGCAATGATATTGCGGGCCTCGTGGCTGGCGGTGATATCCAGAAACACCAGCTCGTCGGCGCCCTCGGACTCGTAACGCCGCGCCACCTCCACCGGGTCCCCCGCGTCGCGCAGGTTAAGGAAGTTCACGCCCTTGACCACGCGGCCGCAGTTGACATCCAGGCAGGGAATAATCCGTTTGGCCAGCATCCAACTCTCCCGTAAGTGGCCCCATTCTAAGCCCCCGCCCCAGAATCCGCAACTGTTAGCGAGAAGGACCCGCCGCATGACGAACGGAAACGTGCAGCGCCCCAGCCTTGGCGAAGGCGCAGGGATGGCGAGGAGGACGAAAAGCATGCACGGAAGGATACGTGTTAATCGGAAAGGCGAGGTTCAAGTACCTCGCACTTCGATCATTACTGGTTCGGTTGTTGTTGACGGCGAGGCGATGATGCGAAGCACTCGGTCCCGCATCTGTCGCACGGGAAGCCAGATTGGTTGGCTTCCGCGAGTGCTTTTCATAACAAAACAATGCCGAGAAAGGGTGGCCAGAACGTCGGGAACCATTCCTCGCAATTCAGGTGCAAGTCCTCGGAAAAGAGCGTTCTCCTTGCGCCCGCTCACGCTCTGGACAAACAACTTCTTCATGATAGTCAAAGCGACTCTTGCTCCCAGAGCAATCGGAAGGTCTAACGCTGCGCTTGTTGTCAGAACGCTCCCAGAGAATGATCCAAATGTACAGTTGTTAAATATATCACGAGGTAGATCGCGTTCCCCAGTTCGACCTTCGACTTCTGGAATCAGGCAATCATCAAACCTCGGACACTTGGAACTATCGATGTCCGACGGGATCTCAAGGACCTCAACAATACACTCGCTAAACTGGTAGGGTGACAAATCCAAACCGTCATCTTCCAGACCAATTCTATCAAAGCATAGGCCTTGGATGCGAATTGTTGTGTTCGTGGATAAGTGCATCTCTTTGGCGATCAGAAACAAATCAGCAGCAATAGCCCCACAATCAGCCATTCGTTCCATCGCTTTGGCTGCGGCTACTAATTTGCCCGCGTTGAACCCTGTAGTTGACAGCACGTGAGAGACAAGTGCCGTACCGACTTCACCCAACGTAACTTGTGTGGCAGCTAAGCGTTGCCCGTAGATTCCATATGGATCAACACAAAACTTGGCTACTTCTCCAGCACGACAAGCATCAGCAAAATCTCGGTCAACAAAATTGCGAGCATCCTCGGCTATTCCTGCATCTCTACCCAGACCAGGAAGACGTTGAAGCACGATCAAGGCTTCATCTGTAGGTGAGAACCCGCACTCAGACTCGAATGCACCTACAATATCTGCAGTTGAGATTGGGCCAACGCCTCCCTCCTTCCTGCGAGCAACGGTCGCCAGAGACTCCAGTATCGCACGGATATTCGCTCCGGTTACGCCAGATTCAATTCTCGCTTCGCGTTCAGTGACCTCGGTCAACAGGAAGTCCCACCCTTTAGCTGGATCTGTAAGCGAGGCCCAATTCAACTGCGCTCCGGCCCTTAGTGTACCTGCAAATAGCGTACTCAGAAGTAATGGCCTTGTCGGAAACCATGCAGGCACTTCTGCCTTAATATCAAACTGCTTCATCAGAGCCAATATCTGAGTCTCAGCAAATTCATCAAGTCGTACGTTATACCATTCTCCTGTCTGGCCAATCGCCCGTCTTCGTTCGTCCACCGTGTCAAAGAAATGCTCCCTCCCTGCAATGGCGATTCCGCACTTGGGTGGACCGTCTCCGATGAGCTGCCGAATCCCAGCCATACTGGCGCTCCGAGCATCGCGCAGTCTTCGCCAAGCACCCTGCAGCCCTGCCGATGAGACCTCGTCAAAGCCGTCGAGCAGCAGAATGGCATATCCCGCCTTCCAAGCACGAACCAGCTGGCTAGGGGGATCAAAGCCTATGTTTCGTGCATGTCGCTCGATAATCTCGGCGGGTTCACGTTGCCCCTGATGCTCACGAAGATTGATGTACAGCGGGAACTTAGGTGTCTTATTCAATTCATATCGCTTAGCAAGTCGGCGGTAGAGTTCCCTGAGCGTCATGCTCTTCCCGATTCCATATTCTCCTAAAATCGTGAAACGCTTTCCCTCAAGCAGTGCCTCCGATAGATCATCAATTGTCGCTGCCTCTGCCACATTTTCGACATGTAAACCAACCTCGATATAACCAATATCTGAAACGGCGTTTTGTGCCCGAGGGTCATACACGCTACCGAACTTGTGGCTAGAGCGCTGCTGCAAATAAGAACGAGCATCAACAAGCGCAGATTGGAACTGCGAGAAGGAAACCACGTTAAACAAGTTATCTGGAGAACCTTTGATTTCCTTTCGACAGGCACGTTGCTCCGCAGTCGGCTCCTCCAACGTGACAAACCAGCACTTGATTGCACGATCTTGATGTGATGATCGATACTTCTTGTACAGGTCAAACAGTTTCTTCAAGTCGTGCTGCGCCTTGGCTTTGGAACGTGAAGTGGTGCACTCAAGCAAATGGACGCATTCTTCCGTAAGAAAAATCCCATCACGCTCTCTTGCCCCTACCATTTCAGCGCCACCCATAGCGGCTTGCGGCCAACGCAATCGTGCAAGACGCCTCACTTCCTGCTCGAAGTCATATGGATCCATGGCCATACTCCTTTATCTGCGGACATCACCCTTTAGTGGCTTCTGCTGTTAAAACCCATCGCCGTCAAAGGCGATAGGGGTAAACTGCCTGCTCAAACACGATAGGCTTATCGAGATCGCCAAACGTTTTGGGCTATCCCCAGCGACACATGACACAGTTGATGCGCTGGTCGGTTCCCTAGCAAGCACTCGATTATACCGGGGCAGACACAGTGGCGGCAAGATTTGAGTCAGTCATTTTGAGCCATTTCCCGCACCTACTGATAAAGTCGGTTTGCGATTTGCGTGGTGACCGGCACCGGGCTGTTATGACCTTTGCCGCTAGTTCGCTGACTTGGCAAGCAACGGGTAACTCGCCAGGGTTTCGTCGAGCGAGGCGAGAAAGGCCGCCGTTACGTCGGGGGCGAAGTGTCTGCCGGTGTCGCCTCGGACGATCTCCAGGGCCGTGTCCAGGCTGCAGGCGGCCTTGTAGCAGCGGCGGTTGACGATGGCGTCGAAGACGTCCGCCAGGGCGACGATCCTGGCCGCCAGCGGGATGGCCTCCGCGGCCAGGCCGCCGGGATAGCCCTTGCCGTCCCAGCGCTCGTGATGGCACAGGGCGATATCGCGGGCCATGCTGAGCACCTCGTCCTGCGGTTCGGACAGGATCTGCGCCCCGATCACGGTATGACGCTGCATGATCTGGCGCTGGTCGGTCGTGAGGTAGTCGGGCTTGAGCAGAATGGCGTCAGGGATCGCCACCTTGCCCACGTCGTGCATGGGGCTGGCGTACTTGATGAGCGCGACTCCGGCGGCATCGAGGCCCATCGCGCGGGCGATGATCTCGCTGACCGCGCTGACGCGGCGGATGTGGCTGCCTGTATCGTCGTCGCGGAACTCCGCCACCGTCGAGAGACGAAGGATCGTGTTGAGGTGCGCCTGGCGAAGACGCTCCTGCAGCACCTCGTTGCTGACGGTGACGGCCGCCACCGACGCCAGGGCCAACACGCCGGCGTTGAGCGAGGCCGGGAAGGGAGCCACGTCGCCGCGATCGTCACGATGGTTGATCAATTCCAGCACGCCGGCGCACGAGCCGTCGGGGCACTGCAGCGGAATGGCCAGCATGCTCTGCGTGCGATAGCCGGTCCGGGCGTCGAAGTCGCGATTGATGTGGAACGGGCTTCCGGCGTCGAGGCGGCTGGTGTCAGGGATATTGAGGATGCGCCCGGTGGTGGCGACAAATCCGCCCACCGACTGGCACGAGATGGGCATTTCCTGCTGGAGCAGGCAGCGGGCGATCTCGCGGGTGTCGATCACGTCGTTTTGGACAGCCACGAACCGCAGTGTGCCCGCCCCGGCCAACAGCAAGCTGCCGCCCTCCGCCCGCGTCATGGCCCGAGCCTGGCGCAGGATCGTCTCCATCATTTCGTGACGGTCACACGAGACATAGAGCTTCGCCCCAGCCGCCAGCAGCCCCCGCAACGCCTGCAGGTCCTGGTCCAACGACTCCATCACCGACTGTTGAGCAGAAACGTCCTTCATCATCTCTCTCCGCGCGTAACAAAACCCCATATACTTGCTCGGCGGATTCGCGAGGCGCATTTAGCAACTATTGGTCCAGACGTGCCGGAAGCACGGGCCGTCCAGGGGCCACAGAGACACTCGTTTTTCTCTCTATCTCTGCGCTGAAGATGCGCTCGCCGTGGCGGAAGGTCTTTGGCTCTCCACCGCCGCGGCGCCTGAAGGCTGCCGCCTCTGCCAAGCGGGTTGTACGGTGCCCCAAATAGCGCGAGCCCCTGAAGCATTCTCTTGACGAGAAAGCGATTCCTCTTAGAATATGATTCCTGATCTTCAAGGAGAGAAAGAGAATGAATAGGTTATTTGTTGGAGTCGGGGCAGCGTTCCTGGTCTTCTGTACAGTTCTGCCGCGTACCGCAGGAGCATCGATCCTTGCGACATTCACGCGCGTCAGCGACACCGTTGGTCACGTTACCTTGGAAGGGAGCTTTGACTACAGTCCTTTTTGGGCAACATGGGGACCTATACAGCGCACCTCGCGAGTCTCTTTTCCTATGGCCTGTTCAGCTTGGCCTACCTCGGTCGACCTCTCTAACTCAACAGTCGTCACCAGCCAAGGCTATACGCTAGTCAGCGGCACATGGATGGCTCTAGACTATTATGCCTATGAGCCATCGAATGTTTCCAATGGATGGCATAATACGTTTCTGTTGTACTTCAGCGGGAACAATTCGGCCTATGATACAGTTAGCGGTTCCGTGGATATCACCCTTGTAGCCGGCGAGTGGGCGCCTACGAACACCTCGTGGAACATGTACTATGGCTATGACAGCACCGCTACTCCCTGTGTTGTCACGGGCACCTATTCAATCGTTGATGTGCCGGAACCTATGACGCTGGCGGTCCTGGGAGCGGCTGGCTTAATCCTGCTGAAGCGAAGAGGCCTCTCTTCCTGATCAGTTTCCTCTTCAGGGTCAAAACATGTCGCGCGAATCGGCAGGGGTTGATGTAACTCTAGCGGTATAATCGTCGCAGGAGGCCCAAAAGGCCCACGTCGAACGACGGGCGGTCCAGGCCTCGGGAGAACGTCCACAGGCGCAGCCGCGCCCAGGCTCGCACGAGCGAGGCGGCAGCGCCTCGGCGGTGCGTGAAGGCCAACTTCGCCAGCATCCCAGCGCGGTCGAGATAGCGTTTGTGGGCGGCGCTGAACCAGCACAGCTTCGAGCCGCTGTCCCAGTCGTAGGCGATCCACTCTTCCAGGCGCTGCGGCGGGCGCAGGCCCATCCGCACGCACTGCTCGAACATCTCCGTACCGGGGTAGGGAATGTACAGCGAGGGCTCGAACATCCGCACGTGCGCCTGGCGACCCAGACGCAGCATCAGCCCCAGCGTCCGCCGCACGTCCCCGCGCGTCTCCAGCGGAAAACCAAGCATGAAGTGATAGCTGGCGACGAAACCCAGCCGCCGCGCCTTGGCATCGGCGGCCAGGACCTGCTCGACAGTGATGTCCTTGCGGATCTGCCCCAGCACCGCGTCGCTGCCGCTCTCGACGCCGAAGGTCAGCTCCTCGCAGCCGGCGGACCTCATCAGCGCCAGCAGCTCGTCGTCGAACCGCAGGAAGGTGTCGATGCGCATGTCGACGTGCCAGGGCAGATTCAGCCGGCGCTCGATGAGCCCGCGGCAGATGTCGCCCACGCGCCGCGCGTCGACGCAGAAATTGTCGGCCACGAAGTTGATCGACTTGAGATCGTACCGCCCCACCAGTTCATCGACGCCGGCGAGGACCTTGGCCGCCCCGGCGGCGCGCCACCGGCGGTGATTGAAGGCCGTGTTGTAGCAGAACGCGCAGCGGTTGGGGCAACCGCGGTCGGTGTTGAGATCGAGGCACCGCGCGAACCGCGGCGAGACCTTACCCCGCAGATGCACGTAATGCTCAACATCCACCAGGTCGTACGCCGGTTGGGCCAGGGCGTCCATGTCGACGCACGCCCGCGGCGGCGTTCGCACCACTTTTCCCCCGCGCCGCAGGGCCAGCCCGGCGACATCGTCCAGGGCGGCGCCGCTCTTGAGGCCCCGGGCCAGATCGACGACGACGCCTTCGCCCTCGCCGACGGCCACCACGTCAACCAGGTCGTTGTCCAGGGTCTGCTCGGGCAGGAGGCTGGCATGGAGGCCGCCCCAGACCACCGGCACGCGGGAGATTTCCTTGACCTTGCGCGAGAACTCCAGGCTGCCCTTGATCTGATACCCGGTCATCGGCCCGGTGCCGGCAAAGAGCGTCTCAGGCCCGATGGCGGCGGAGAGCTCCTCCTGCCAGGCGTCGGTGGTGCCGGTGTCGATGAGAGCCACGGAGAAACCCGCCGCACGCAACGCTGCGGCCAGATGCAGCAGCCCCAGCGGCGCTCGAAAGAACGACAGCGCCCGAGAGTAATTTTCCATGGCGCGGAAGAGGATGACTTCAGCCATGGGCGTGCTCCGCGTGGCACAGACTTTCCAGTCTGTGGCCTCCACAGCCTGGAAAGGCTGTGCCACCGGGCCTAGCGTTCTTCAGGCAATGGGATATTGTCCAGCAGGTTGGATTGCCTGGGATAAAGCCCCTTCTTGAGTTGGGGCCGGTCGGCGAAGTCCATGTATTGGTCGTTGACGGCATCGTAAGCGGGCCAGTGCGGCAGGTACGGCGCGTTGGGGTTGCCGGTGTTGGCGAAATTAATCCAGTACGCCATTATACTTTCGGACATCTCGCGATCGGTACTATCGAATTTGTCCCCATTGGCGTGACCGAACACGTACGCGATGTCCAGCCCGTGAAAGGCCCCCATCTTCGTCTCGACCAGACCCGGCGGCACGCGCGAGAACTGATACAACCAGGCCGCCGCGCCGGCATGGGTCATCGATCGCGCGGCGAAACGCGACGGGACGACAAACGCCGCCACCGTCACCAGCTCGTTTCGCGCCTGGTCGGTCGAGTCGTCCTCGTGCAGCGGAAACACCTTCAAGATCGCCTCGGCGGCGTCGCCGAAATACAGCCTCACGCCGGTGCGGAAACCCACCAGGTCGCGCAGCGGAATGTCCTTGAGAAACAGCGTCCCCTCGTCGGAATTGTTCCCCACCATCAGCGGCACGCGGTGCTGGCGCCCCTGGGCGAACATCCTCACCGGATCATCGGGGATCAGCCATCCGTCGATCACCGGGCCGTACCGCGTGCCGCTCTGAAAAATGCCCACCGCCCCGGGGGATGCGTTGACCACGGCCGAGGCGCTGCGGCGGCGGGCGGCCGCCAGAGGGTCGCCGGACCAGTGGCACCACAACTTCTTGAATATGTCCTGGCCAAGATCCTCCGCCGATTGGAGACCCTGGAACTTTTCGCGCAGCTTGCGGTTGCGCCCGTGAACGGCGCCGCTCTGGCTGATCGCGCGATGAAAGAGCCCTTTGGCGGCCGGGCAGATCATCAGGCGGCAGACGTTCATGCCCCCGGCCGATTCGCCGAAGATGGTGACCCGCGTGGGGTCGCCGCCGAAGACGACGATGTTTCGCTGCACCCACTGCAGGGCGGCGATCTGGTCGAGCAAGCCGTAATTGCCCGAGACGCCCTGGGGCGACTCCTTCGACAGCAGCGGATGGGCGAGGTATCCCAGCGGGCCCAGGCGGTAGTTGAACGTGACTACGACGGCCCCCCGCCGCGCCAGTTCCCGCCCGTCGTAGGCCCCCGCCGAGGCGGTTCCGGTCGAGTTGCCGCCGCCGTGGATCCAGACCATCACCGGCAGGGCCCGCTGCACGCGTGACGCGGGCGTGAAGACGTTGAGGTACAGGCAGTCTTCGCTGACCGGTCCCAGACCCGCGCTCCACCGCGAGGACGGCTGGGGGCACGACGGGCCCAGCGACATGCAGTTGCGCACCTCCTGCCAGGGTTTCACCGGCGCCGGAGGCCGCCATCGCAGGTCCCCCACCGGCGGGGCGGCGTAGGGAATGCCCAGAAAGACGCGGCAGTGCTCGTCTTCGATGCCCGACAGCGGGCCTGAGTCGATCTGCAGCACCACCGGCCAGCGGTATTGACGCTCCGACCGACCGGCGGGCACATCATCGCCGCCGCGCATGCCGCCGGCACAAAGCAAGACCACCACACCAGCCAGCAGTGGGCGAAGAATCCCCATCACAACTCCCCCAAATAGTCCGTCACGGCCCCTTGCGCCTATGGCCGGGGGTCTCCTCACTTTTCCTGGCGATGCCGACCTCCGTATTCTATCCGTCAGAATTCGAAGGCGAAACCCACGTTTTCGATCGGCCGGGGGCGATCAGGCGCCGGGCTTGAAGTAGTCGATGATGCGGGCCAGTTCGCTGCGGAGGTCTTTGCGGGGCACGATCATGTCGACGAACCCGTGTTCGAGCAGGAACTCGGCCCGCTGGAACCCCGGGGGCAGTTCAGCCTTGATGGTGTTGGCGATGACGCGTTCGCCGGCGAAGCCGATCATGGCTTTGGGTTCGGAGATAATCACGTCGGCCAGCATGGCGAAGCTGGCGGTGGTGCCGCCGGTAGTCGGGTCGGACAGGACGGCGATGTAGAGCCCGCCGGCCGAGTCAAACTGCGCCAAGGCGGCGGAGGTTTTGGCCATTTGCATCAGGCTCAAGGCGCCCTCGTGCATGCGGGCCCCGCCGCTGCAGCAGACCACCACCAGCGGCAGCGACTCCTCGATGGCTTTTTCGATCAGCAGCGTGAGCTTCTCGCCGACGACCGACCCCATCGACCCCATCAGCCACTGCCCGTCCATCACCGCCAGCGCCAGGCGGCGGGCCTTGACGTACGCCAGCCCGGTGATGATGGCCTCGGTGTTGCCGGTGCGCTTCTGCTCGGCCGCGGTGCGCTCCGAGAGCTTCTTGCCCGACCAGGTGAACTGCAGCGGGTCGGCCGGACCGATATCGGCGAAGAGTTCCTCGAAGCTGTTTTCGTCGGCAAGCTGGGCGACGCGGGTGTTGGCGCCGATGCGGAAGTGGTGTCCGCATTCGGGGCAGACGTGGAGATTCTCCTCGACGGTCTTGCGATAGAGCGTGCCTTCGCATCCGGGACAGGGGATCCACAGCCCGTCGGGCACCTCGCGCTTCTTGCGGAGCGTGGGCCCTTCGAAGACCGAAGGATCGAACGGCGCCTTGGGAGCGCCGGCGCTGGATTCAGGTTGTATGGCCATAGCTCGTGTCTCTTGGTGGCACAGCCTTTCCAGGCCGTGACTAGCTGGGATTACCACAGGCTGGCAAGCCTGCGCCACCACAAGCCGCAAAGCATACCAGAGAGCTAGAGTTCCCGCGAGTCCATTTCGTAGCTGTTCCAGGCGAAGGGGCCCATGACCTTGGCCCGCACCTCGTCGAGGCTCAGCCCCTCCAGCAGACACTGCGCAACCACCAGCGCCATCGGGCGCAGCACCACCGCAAACGACTCGCCCTCGTGCTTGTGGGCCAGGTCCTTCAACGCCGCCGCCAGGCGCTGCTGCACCTGCTGAAGCGTCTCGCCTTCGGGCGGGCGCACGGCCGCGGGATTCTCGACCCACAGCTTGTAGACCTTCGCCTGACGACGTTTGAAGTCGGCTGCCGAAAGCCCCTGCCAGAGGCCGAAATCCATCTCTCGCAGTTCTTCCTCAATGCGGGCCTTGACGTCCAGTGCGGCGGCGATGATTTCGATGCTCGCCAGCTCCTGCTCGCCCGGGCCGCTGTAGATGTCTTCGATGCCGCGGCCTTTGAGCTGCTCGGCGATGGCGGCCACGTCCTGCTCGGCTCCCGGCGCCAGAGGAGAACCAGCGGGCGACTCCAACCGCTGCTGCTCAAGCCACAATGATTTGCCTGCCGCAATGAGGTATAGCGTAGTCATAGTCCGGGCTTACCGGAGTGTCTCCCGCAAGGTTCGCACAGCCGCGGCGGGGTCGGGGCTGCGGAACACGTAGCTGCCCGCCACGAACACGCTGGCGCCTTGCCGCCTGCAGAGCCCCGCGGTGTGCTCGTCGATGCCGCCGTCCACCTCCAGGGGCCTGGAATCCTTCAGCATACCGCGCACAGCCGATATTTTGTCGAGCATATCGTGCATGAATTCCTGCCCGCCCCACCCGGGCTCGACCGTCATCACCAGCACCAGGTCCGCCAGGTCGACCACCGGCGCCAGCGCCTCGGCCGGCGTGCCCGGCCGCAGCACGATACCCGCCCCCAGGCCCATCTCGTGCAGGCGGGCGATCAGGTCGCGCGGGCGGTCGGTGGCCTCGATGTGGAAGGTGATGCTGTCGGCCCCGGCCTCGGCGAACCGCTCGATGTAGAACGCCGGATCGTCCACCATGATGTGGACATCAAGGGCAGCGCGGGTGTATTTCCGCAGCGACTGCACGACGGCGGGGCCCATCGACAGGTTGGGCACGAAATGCCCGTCCATCACGTCCACGTGGAGCACGTCGGCCCCGGCGGCAAGGACGGTGTCGACCTGCTCGCCCATGCGGGCGAAGTCGCACGCCAGCAGCGACGGCGCGATCAGCGGCCCGCCGCCTGCACGTTTCCACGGATTGGAACCTTGAACGGGCAAAAACAGATCCTCTTATATGGAGTGCGGCGGCAGCAGCCGCCGCTTTGGATGTTTTTTGCAATGCGCCATGGCCCGTACCTTGCCCGGGCCGAAAAACATCCAAAGCGGCAGCTCTGGCTGCCGCACTCCACAGGCCCCGGGTGCCATGGCGGCCGTTTCTCAGCCGCCATGTCCCTGACCGCATTCGCCGGGTATTCTCACCCGAAAAACATCCAAAGCGGCAGCTCCGGCTGCCGCACTCCATATTTCGCGCCCCCATGGCGACCCCGGAAAAACTGGTGTCGTCATGCCACCCGGCGCTTCTCTACTTCGAACTTCCAACTTCGATCTTCGAACTATTTTTCGTCCAGCACTTCGATGGCCGGCATGGCTTTGCCTTCCAGGTACGTCAGCGACGCCCCGCCGCCGGTGCTGACGTGCGTCATGCGGTCGGCCAGGCCCATCTCTTCCACCGCGGCTGCCGAGTCGCCGCCGCCGATGACGCTGACGGCCCCGGCGTCGGTGGCCTTGGCGACCGCCTCGGCGACCGCCCGGGTTCCGGCGGCGTAGTCGGCCCGCTCGAACACGCCCATCGGTCCATTCCAGACGATGGTCTTGGCCGCGGCGATCACCCTGCTAAAGGCCGCCACGCTCTTGGGGCCGATGTCCATGCCCATCAGACCGTCGGGGATATCCTCGCCGGCGACGGCCTGGGGCTTGCCCGACTCAAAATTATCGGTCGCCACGTGGTCGACGGGCAGCAGGATCTTGCCCTGGGCCTTGCCCAGCAGGTCCTTCATGGTCTCGACCTGATCGGCCTCGAGGCGGCTCTTGCCGATCTTGACGCCCTTTGCCGCCAGAAGCGTATACGCCATGGCCCCGCCGATGAGGATGTTGTCGACCTTGGTCAGCAGCGCCGAGATCAGCTTGATCTTGTCGGAGACCTTCGCCCCGCCCAGGATCGCCACGAACGGACGCGCCGGCTCGGCCACCGCCTCGTGCAGGTAGCGGATTTCCTTCTCGACGAGGATTCCCGCCACGGCCGGTCCGCCCTTGGCCTGGACCGCCTTGGCCACACCGTACATGCTGGCGTGCTTGCGATGGCACGTGCCGAAGGCGTCATTGACGTGCGCGTCGGCCTTGGCGGCGAGCTTGGCGACGAAAGCCTTGAGCACGGCGTCCTGCTCGGCTGTGAGCTTGCCGTCGGGGTTCTTCTTGGCGTTGTCGGGCATGGTCTCGCCGGCGCTGAAGCGGAGATTTTCCAGCAGCAGCACGCCGCCGGCGGGCAGCTTGGCGATCATCGCATCGGCCGCGGGACCGGCCACGTCCTGCGGACCGAGCTGCACGTCCTTGCCGAGCAGTTCGCTGAGGCGCTTGGCGACCGGGGCCATGGAGCCATCGGCCTCGAAGCCCTTGCCCTCGGGTCGCCCGAGGTGGCTGGCCAGGACGCACTTGGCGCCGCTGGCGATGAGTTTCTGGATGGTCGGCAGGGCCTGGACGATGCGGTTGTCGTTGGTGACCTTGCCACCCTTGATGGGCACGTTGAAGTCCACGCGAACGAACACGGTCTTGCCGGAAACGTTGATGTCAGCCACAGTCTTCTTTGCCATGATGCTCTTCCTTTTCTTATAGGCATTTCCAATTTCCAATTTTCAATTTCCAATTGGCTGCTGCCAGCGTGCTGCTGGTTGTTCAATTGGAAATTGCCAATTGGAAATCGGCAATCTGCAAAGCGGGCCCGCCGGTGTCGACGGGCCCGCTATCATCTTCAAAAACCCGGCCGCTTGCAAGTTACTGGTTGGCCATCTTTTCGATCAGGTCGGCGGTGCGGCAGGAGTAGCCCCACTCGTTGTCGTACCACATGGTGACCTTGACCAGATCGCCGCCCATGACCAGGGTGTTGTTGGCGTCGAAGATCGAGCTGTGCGGGTTATGCACAATGTCGCCGCTGACCAGGGTATCGGTGTTGTACTCGAGGATCCCCTTCATCGGCCCTTCGGCGGCCGCTTTGATGGTCTCGTTGATCTCTTCGATGCTGGTGCTCTTTTCGAGCTGGACGGTCAGGTCGGTGATGGAGCCGACCGGGACCGGGACGCGCAGGGCGAACCCGTCGAGCTTGCCCTTGAGCATCGGCAGCACCTGCCCGATCGCCGAGGCGGCGCCGGTGCTGGTGGGGATGATGTTGATCGCGCCGGCACGGGCGCGCTGCTTGCTCTTCTTGTGAACCTGGTCGAGGATGACCTGGTCGTTGGTGTAGGCGTGGCAGGTGGTCATCAGACCCTTGACGATCCCGAACTTCTCCTGAAGGATCTTGCACACCGGGGCCAGCGAGTTGGTCGTGCATGAGGCGTTCGAGACGCACTTGACGTCGGCTGTGAGCTTCTCGTCGTTGACGCCCAGAACGACCGTCAACGCCGAGCCCTTGGTCGGGGCCGAGATGATCACGCGCTTGGCGCCGGCGTCGAGGTGGCTGTCGTAGCCGCCCTTGCCCTCTTTCTTGTTGTCGGTGAACAGCCCGGTCGATTCCAGCGCGACCTGCACGCCCATCTGACCCCAGGGCAGCTTGGCCGGATCCTTCTCCGAGATCACCTTCACTTCTTTACCGTTGACGACCAGGGCGCCCTGCTTGGCGACGACCTTGCCCGGAAAGCGACCCTGCGTCGAGTCGTACTTGAGCAGGTACGCCAGCATGTCCGCGTCGCCCAGGTCGTTGATCGCCAGAATGTCGAAACGATCGGGCTCTTCGCACATCGCCCTGAAAGCCAGCCGGCCGATGCGACCGAATCCGTTAATGCCTACCTTAGCTGCCATGTCACACGCTCCTTACGTCGTTGGTGTTCGTTCCGGTTGAACGGACGGGTTCGCGTCGTGCCCGATCCAACCGTTTGGTGAATGCGTCAAATTAGCGACGCCGGCGGCGCCTGTCAATACTACGTCAACGATTATGCCTGGTTGTTGTTAGCGGCGGGGCTTGCCCCGCGCGTTACGCGGCGCCATTCCTGAAAACGCGCGGGGCAAGCCCCGCCGCTAAAAAAACGCTTGGCAAAACCGCCGCCCGCGGGTAACGTGGCGATATACACATTGGAGTCGACCCATGAGCGAAAACACCTCCGTCGCGTCATCGTCGTCGATCACCGCCGCCGCCAGCAAAGACCTCTGCGTGCGGCTGCTGATCGTCGCCGGCCTCCTGGCCGGCATGGGCGCCTGGTTCGCCTGGGACGGATACCTCGCCACCGGCGGCAAGGACCTCACCCTGGGCGCCGACGGCAAGGCGGTCAACAAGATCATCGCCGGAAAGTATGACTACGCCCCCCGGTCGCAGGACCTCAACGTCTGGCTCAACTGGTCATTCAACCACTACGGCCCGTTCCTGCTGATCCCGGCGGGCCTGGTGTTCGCCGCACTGGCCCTGCGCTCGGCCAAGCGCCACGTACATGCCGACGCCGAGGGAATCGGCTTCGCCGGCGGCGAGAAGTTCCGATGGAGCGACGTGGCGGCCCTGGACGCCTCGCAGCTCAAGAGCAAGAAGATCCTGCGCCTGCGCCGCGGCGACGGGCAGTGCCTCGTGCTCGATGCGTACAAGCTGACGGGCTTCAAAGATCTGGTGAGCTTCATCGAAACCCACACCCCCGCGGCCGCCAGACCCACCCTCGCGCCCGCGACAGAAAAATCGCCATCCGCCGCCGAACACGCTTGACGTGCAGCCGTGCTTGACTAGAATGTTCTTGTTCTCGCGTCGCTAGCTCAGTTGGTAGAGCAGCTGACTCTTAATCAGCGGGTCTCTGGTTCAAGTCCAGAGCGACGCATGAAAAAGCCCCTGTGAAACCAACAGGGGCTTTTCGTTTGGATGGAGGGAAGGGATGGGATGGATGGATGGATGGATGGATGGAGGGGTGGGTGGCATGGCGACACGCGAAGCGGGCCTGCCAGGCAGGTCGCCATGAAGGGCGCGGGACTGACACGGAGTGGCACTTCGTCCTCGTCGTCGTCCTCGTCCTCGTCGTCGGTTTTTTTTGTTTCTATAAGCGGATGGATGGGCGACCCGCTTCGCGTGTCGCCATGCCACCCCTGGTCACCGTTCTTCACGCGCCGTGGTAGTCCTGGAGGCTCTTGATCTGCCCGCCGTCGCTGCGGCAGGCGAGGATGCCTTCGGCGGCGGCTTCGGCGGCCCGCAGCGTCGTGATGTACGGCGTCTTGTACTTGATAGCGGTCTTGCGAATGTACGAGTCGTCTTCCTGGCTGGTCTTTCCGACGGGGGTGTTGATCACCAGGTGAATCTCGCGGTTGGTGATGGCGTCGATGATGTTTGGGCGTCCTTCGCAAAGCTTCTTGATGAGGGTAGCCGCCACGCCCTGCTGGGTGAGGAACTCGTGCGTGCCCTGGGTGGCCAGGATGACAAAGCCCATATCGGCGAAGGTGCGGGCGGTTTTGAGCACGGCCGGGCGGTCGCGCCGCGAGACGGAGATCAGCACCGTGCCTTCTTTGGGCAGCAACTGCTTGGCGCCGGCCTGGGCTTTGTAGAAGGCCATTCCGAACGAGTCGGCCATGCCCAGCACCTCGCCGGTGGAGCGCATCTCCGGTCCCAGAACGGGGTCGACCTCGGGGAACATCGAGAACGGGAAGACCGATTCCTTGACGCCGAAATGCGTGACGGTCTTTCGCTGGAGGTTGAGGTCCTTGAGGGCGGCCCCGAGCATGAGCTCGGTGGCGATCCGGGCCATGGGGATCCCGCAGACCTTCGAGACCAGCGGGACGGTGCGCGAGGCGCGGGGGTTGGCCTCGAGCACGTAGACGGTGTCCTTGGCGATGGCGTACTGGATGTTCATCACGCCGACGACGCGCAGCTCGCGGGCAATCTTGCAGGTGTACTGCTCGATGGTCTCCAGGTGCCGCCGCGCGATGCCGATGGGCGGAATCACGCACGCCGAGTCGCCGCTGTGGATGCCCGCCAATTCGATGTGCTCCATCACGGCCGGCACGAACGTGTCCGTCCCGTCGCACAGCGCGTCGGCCTCGGCCTCGATGGCATCTTCGAGGAACTTGTCGATCAGGATCGCCCGGTCGGGCGTGACGTCGACGGCCTTGGCGACGTACCGCCGCAGCATGGTCTCGTCGTAGATCACTTCCATGCCTCGTCCGCCCAGGACGAACGAGGGGCGGACCATCAGCGGGTATCCGATGCGGGCGGCGATCTCCAGGGCCTCTTCGACGGAGCTGGCCATGCCCGACTCGGGCATGGGAATGCCCAGCGACTCCATCATCTTGCGGAAGCGGTCGCGGTCTTCGGCCAGGTCGATCGTGTCGGGGCTGGTGCCCAGGATGTTGACGCCGGCGGCCGCGAGCTCCTGGCAGATGTTCAGCGGCGTCTGCCCGCCGAACTGCACGATGACCCCCTCGGGCTTTTCCTTGTCGTGGATGCTCAGCACGTCCTCGACCGTCAGCGGCTCGAAGTAGAGCTTGTCGGAGGTGTCGTAGTCGGTCGAGACGGTCTCGGGGTTGCAGTTGACCATGATGGTCTCGACGCCGGCGTCGCGCAGGGCGAAGGCCGCGTGTACGCAGCAGTAGTCAAACTCGATGCCCTGCCCGATGCGGTTGGGCCCGCCGCCCAGGACCATGATCTTGCGGCGGTTGCTGGCGGGCACCACGTCCGGGGCGTTGTACGTCGAGTAGTAATACGCGGCGTTCTCGACGCCGCTGACGGGCACCGGGTGCCAGCCTTCCGTCACCCCCAGCGCCAGGCGCTGCTTGCGGATGTCGCCTTCTTTGGCGCCGATCAGCCGGGCAATGTACCGGTCGGCGAAGCCGTCCTTCTTCGCCTGCGTCAGCAGCGCGTCGGGCAGCTTGCGCCCTTTGTACTTGAGCATCTTTTCTTCCAGTTCCACCAGCTCGCGCATCTGGTCGATGAACCAGGCCTTGATGTGCGTCAGCTCGTGGAGCTTCTCGGTCGTGGCGCCTTTGCGGATGGCCTCATACATGATCCACTGCCGCTCGCTGGTGGCCTGGCCGAGCATCGCCAGCAGTTCCTCCAGGGGCAGGGCGTTGAAGTTCCGGGCGAAGCCCAGACCGTAGCGCCCGTTCTCGAGCGAGCGGATGGCCTTCTGGAAGGCTTCCTTGTAGTTCTTGCCGATGCTCATGACCTCGCCGACGGCCCGCATCTGCGTGCCGAGCTTGTCGATGGCGTCGGGGAACTTCTCGAACGCCCACCGCGCGAACTTGACCACCACGTAGTCGCCCGAGGGCGTGTACTTTTCGAGCGTTCCGTCGCGCCAGTACGGGATCTCGTCCATCGTCAGCCCGCCGGCGAGCTTCGCCGAGACCAGGGCGATCGGGAACCCGGTGGCCTTGGACGCCAGCGCCGAGCTGCGGCTGGTGCGGGGATTGATCTCGATGACGACCACGCGGCCGGTTTTGGGGTCGTGGGCGAACTGGACGTTGGTCCCGCCGATGACCTCGATGGCCTCGACGATGTCGTACGAGTGCTTCTGGAGGCGGGCCTGCAGTTCGGGGCTGATGGTGAGCATCGGGGCGGTGCAGTACGAATCGCCCGTGTGGACGCCCATCGCGTCGACGTTCTCGATGAAGCAGACGGTGATCATCTGGTTCCTGGCGTCGCGGACCACCTCGAGTTCCAGCTCTTCCCAGCCAAGGACCGATTCCTCGATGAGGATCTGCCCGATCATGCTGGCGGCGATCCCGCGGCTGGCGACGGCGCGGAGTTCTTCGACGTTGTAGACCAGCCCCCCGCCCGTGCCGCCCATGGTGTACGCCGGGCGGATCACGACGGGGTAGCCCAGGCTGTCGGCGACGCGCTGGGCGTCGTCGATGCTGTAGACCGCCTCGCTCCTGGGCATGTCGATGCCGAGCTTGTTCATGGTGTTCTTGAAGGCGATGCGGTCCTCGCCGCGCTCGATGGCGTCGAGATTCACGCCGATGACCCGCACGCCGTACTGCTCGAGGACGCCGGCTTTGGCCAGTTCCGACGAGAGGTTCAGCCCGGTCTGTCCGCCGAGGTTGGGCAGCAGCGCGTCGGGGCGTTCCTTGGCGATGATGCGCCCGACGGCCTCGACCGTCAGCGGCTCGATGTACGTCACGTCGGCCATCCCCGGGTCGGTCATGATCGTGGCGGGGTTGGAGTTGACCAGAACGATCTTGTATCCCAGCCCGCGCAGGGCCTTGCACGCCTGCGTGCCGGAGTAGTCGAACTCGCAGGCCTGTCCGATGACGATGGGCCCCGAACCGATGATCAGCACCTTGTTGATGTCGGGATGCTTGGGCATGGGCGAATTACCTCTCTGTACGTGTTCCTTGCCGCGGCTGGACGGGCGCCTGCCGTCCCAAAACCGCGGCGGCGTATTCTGACCGCCCCGCCGCCGCCAGGCAAGGCCCGAGATAGGATTTTTACCCACGATTGTTCATGCTATAAGCTCGGCTAATCTGCCAATAACGCCCCCTGATATCGCGCGGAATACGGCGAAGGATGGGTGGATGGATGGATGGATGGATGGGTGGATGCACGATGGGTGGCATGGCGACACGCGAAGCGGGTCGCCATGGATGAGCGAATGGGCGGACGAATGGATGGATGGATGGATGGATGGATGGATGGATGGATGGGCGTGATTTCGGTAGTTAGCGGCGGGGCTTGTCCCGCGCGGTCTTTTCCCTGGCGCCGGGTCAGGGAAGAAACCGCGTCGAGCAAGCTCGACCGCTAACGTGGCGCAGCATGACGTTGCGATTGGTCTCCTCGTCCTCGTCGTCGTCCTCGTCCTCGTCGTCGGTTTCTTCTGTCTCTCTTCTTCTACCGTTTCGCCCAGCGGAACTTTGCCGGGCGGCTGCGGGGGTTGGAGTGGACCTCGTCCGGCGTCGGACGCAGCACGTCGTCGCTGATCTGGGAGTAGAGGCCCGCCGCCAGGGCGTCCTTGAAGGCGTGTTTGACCAGGCGGTCTTCGCCGCTGTGGAAGGTCAGGATGCCTACCCGCCCGCCGGACCGAAGGCAGTACGGTGCGGCCCGGAGCAGCTCTCGCAGGCAGCCCAGTTCGTCGTTGACCAGCATCCGCAGGGCCTGGAACGTGCGGGCGGCTGGATGCGGCAGGCGCTTGGCGCCGGCGGGTACGCGGCGGCCGTCGAGGCCTTTGGCTTCGAGCACCAGTTCGGCCAATTCGCCCGTGCCCGTCAGCGGGCGCTCGCCGCGGCGCTGGACGATCAACGCCGCGATGCGCGGGTGGTCGGGTTCGTCCCCCAGGTCGCGCAGGGCGTCGGAAAGCTCCTGCTCGCTCAGCCGCGCCAGCCAGTCGGCGGCCGTGGCCTTGAGCCGCTCGCTCATCCGCATGTCGAGCGGGCCGACGTGCTTGTAGCTGAAGCCCCGCGCGGGGTCGTCAAGCTGCATGCTCGAAACGCCCAGGTCGGCGAAGATGATGTCAGCGGCGTCGATGCCCTCCAACGCCAACACCTTGCCGACGCCGGCGAAGTTCAGGCAGTGCAGCGACAGCGGCGTCTCCAGCCCCGCCAGGCGCTCCCGCGTGCGCTGCAGTTGGCCCGCGTCGACGTCCAGGCCGATCAACCGCCCGCCAGGGGCGATCCGGCGGGCGAACTGGCCGGCGTGGCCGCCGTAGCCCAGCGTGCAGTCGATGACAATCTCCCCCGCTGCCGGCTTGAGGCTCTGCATGACCTGCTCGACCATGATCGGCACGTGCGTTCCGGCTGGCGTTCGACCGCCCGCTCGGACGTGCTCATGGGTGGCCGGATCGCCGGCCAGTTCCTTGTATCGCTGCTCGAAGCGTCGCGGGTGCGTGCCGCGGTAGCGAACGCGCCGCGCCGGTTTCTCGTTGGGGTTGTTGGCGTTCACGGGAAAAGCTTACCACGAATGACACGAATAAGACGAATGTCACGAATAAGAAATGGATGGATGGATGGATGGATGGATGGATGGATGGATGGTCGTCGTCGGTCTTTTCTGTTTCTGTGAGCGGGTGGATGGCCGCCATGGCACCCGGTTTACATGCTGGCGGCTGGGCGAACACCGCGGCAGGTGCAGGGGCGGCGGACCAGCGGGGGCGGCAAGGGCGTCGGCGCCTTCCGCGCCGCGGCCTTGGCGGCGCCCTTGCCCGCGGCGGTGAAGCTCAGCGTGTAGTCGGTGCGGGTCTTGCCCTGCTTGTCGATGAGCTTGGCGGTAAGGGTAACCTTGAGGCCGTCGACTTCGACGATCACATACCCCGGCTCGCGGGTCTGGCTGTGGTGAACGGTGCTGGGCGTCATGCCCGGGATCTTCTTTCCGTCGTACTTGCGGTTCTTCCAGCTATAAGACTTCGTGCAGCTCGGCGGCACGATGATCTGATAAAAGTCGTCGGCCTCGCTCTTGGCGGCCGGGTCGACGGCGTCGTTGTTCAGCCGCGTGCAGTTGGACACGTGCATGTGCCCGCAGAAGAACGCCCGCCCGCCGGCGGCGACGAGGCTCTTGACGAATGCGTCTCGCATCGGTCCGGTGTTGTCCAGCGACTCGCTGTGCTCGACCTTCTTGATCTGCGTGTGTTGAAAGGCGAACACGTGCGGGGCCGTGTTGGCCGCGAGCTGCGCGTCGACCCATTTCTGGTCGATCGTCAGCTTCATGGTGTCGGGGGTCTTGTACCCGTCAATGGCGATGAACGTGGCGTTCTTGTGCGTGAAGGAATACGTCAGCCCCTTCTCGTCGGCAGGACCGTTGGCGGGCATGGCGTAGGGGCCGGCGAAGACCTTGTTCCACACGCCCGCCGCCCAGGGACGCGTCACGTTGGGACCGGTGTCGTGGCTGCCGCGCATGGCGTAGAGCGGAATCTTCGCCTCGTACACCGGCGCCATCGTCGAGCGGAACGTCATCAACTGCTTTTCGAGCTCTTCAGCCGTCGCGGCGCCTTGCACCAGGTCGCCGGTGAACATGATCAGATCGGGCTTGACGTTCTTGACCACGTCGTCGACCACGATCTTAAGCGTGCGGGTGGCCACGCCCTCGGTCGAGTCGCCGCTGGAGCCCTGGCTGTCGGACATGACCACGAACTTCCATCCTTCCGCCGCGGCTGGGGCGGCGATCAAGACGATCAACCCCACCGCCAGCGACACTGCTAATAGTTTTTGCTTCATGATGCATTCTCCTGGAAAGCGTCAGGCAGTGTAACCCACGCGGGGCGATTTCGGATTTCAGATTTCGGATTGCGGCGGCGGGTGGCATGGCGACACGCGCAGCGGGTCGCCATGGGGCCGGTGCGCTGCGCATCATGGCGACCTGCCTGCCGGCAGGCAGGCCCACGAAAAACAAAAACGTGTGTCGCCATGCCACCCGGTTAATTTCAGGACAGAGGTCGCAGAGGACGCTGAGGATGTTAAAGATAAAACAACTTCTTTCCTCAGCGTCCTCAGCTACCTCAGCGGCTTAATCCAGTCTTGTGCGGGCTAAATTACGATGCGTACATGACGCGGGAGTTTCCCGGGGAAGTAAGAAATTCCCCTAGTGATAAATTGGCGGAGCAAGCCTTTTTTTTAGCATTTTTCTAACCACGGCTTATACTGTGGGACGTTTCTTATGGGTTCATCGTCAGCGTCTCCGTGACGAAAGGAAGAATATGCCCATCCGTGCGAGCAAGCTGAAACCTACATTGGATGCCCTGAAAAAGTGCCCCACCGGCATATCAGGACTCGATGAAATCACCGAAGGCGGCCTGCCGCGCGGGCGGCCGACGCTGGTCTGCGGCGCGGCAGGCAGCGGCAAGACGCTTCTGGCGATGGAGTTCATTGTCCGGGGCGTCACGCAGTTCAACGAGCCGGGCGTCTTCATGGCCTTTGAGGAGACGGCCAAGGAACTGGCCACCAACGTCGCGTCGCTTGGGTTTGAAGTCGACAGCCTCATCCGCCGCAAGAAGATGGCCATCGACTACGTCCACATCGAGCGCAGCGAGATCGAAGAGACGGGGGAGTACGACCTGGAAGGCCTGTTCATCCGCCTCAAGGCGATGATCGACGAAGTCAAGGCCAAGCGAGTTGTGCTCGACAGCGTCGAGGCCTTGTTCGCAGGTCTGCCCAATGAGGCGATCCTGCGGGCGGAATTGCGGCGTTTGTTTCGCTGGCTGAAGGAGATCGGCGTCACCGTTGTCATCACCGGCGAGCAAGGCAAGAACGCCCTGACGCGCTACGGTATTGAGGAATATATCAGCGACTGCGTGATCTTCCTCGACCACCGCGTCACCAACCAGATCGCAACGCGCCGGCTGCGGATCGTCAAGTACCGCGGCTCCAAGCACGGCACCAACGAATACCCGACGCTGATCGACGAGCACGGCCTGTCGGTGCTGCCGATCAGTTCGCTGGGGCTGGAATACCCCGTCAGCAACGAGCGGGTCTCTACCGGCATCGCCCGCTTGGACGCCATGATGGGCGGCAAGGGATACTATCGCGGCAGCAGCATCCTGATCTCGGGCATGGCCGGCACGGGCAAGACGAGCCTGGCCGCGGCGTTCGTGGATAGCCTCTGCCGCAAGGGCAAGCGGTGCATGTATTACTCGTTTGAGGAGTCGCCCCAGCAGATTATCCGCAACATGCGGTCCATCGGCATCAATCTGGATCCGTGGCGCAGGAAGGGACTGCTTCAGTTCCACTCATTGCGCCCGCAGCTTTACGGCCTGGAGATGCACCTGGCAAGCATCCATAAACTGGTCACGGAATTCCGTCCCGAGGGCGTGGTGATGGACCCGATCACCAACCTCACCACCGTGGGCGACACCGACGAGATCAAGGCCATGCTGACGCGTGTGATCGATTTCCTCAAGGGCGAGGGCATCACGAGCGTCTATACCAGCCTCACCAGCGGCAGCAGCAGCCCGGAGCAGAGCGAAGTGGGCATCTCCTCGCTGATGGACACATGGCTGCTGCTGCGCATGGTGGAGACGTACAACGAGCGCAACCGCCTCCTGTACATTCTTAAGAGCCGCGGGATGGGCCACTCCAACCAGATGCGCGAGTTCCAACTGAGCGACAACGGCATCAAGTTGATCGATGTGTACGTTGGGGGCGGAACGGTATTCACGGGATCGGCGCGATTGGTGCAGGAAGCCCAGGACGAGGCCCAGGCATCTGCCAGTCGCTTCCAGTCTCAGCAGCGGCGTCGCGAGCTTGAGCAGGAGCATGTCAGCTTGCAAGCACAGGCTGCTGCTCTAGCGCAGCGCGTGGATGGCGTCCGGGCCGAACTGGAGAATGCCCGAAAGCACGAACAGGAACGGGACCGAATTGCCGCCCAGGAGCGCCGACAATTAGGCCAAGCCAGAAAGGCGGACTAGGATGGTGGTGATGACCAAAAAACGCAGAAAAGTTGCCAAGAAGCCTGGAAAACCTCCCAAGACCGTCGAGACGACTCCTGAGTTCTGGGAGTTGCGACTGTACGTCGCAGGCCAGACCGCTCGCGCGGTGGCGGCCTTTGCCAACCTCAAAAAACTGTGCGATCAGTACGTCAAGTGCAAGTACAGCATCGAGGTCATCGACCTGCTCAAGAACCCCCAATTGGCCAAGGGCGACCAGATTCTGGCCGTGCCGACGCTGGTTCGCAAGCTGCCGGTGCCTGTGCGCAAAATTATTGGCGACCTATCCAATACAGAGCGGGTATTGGTCGGTCTGGACCTGCGACCACGAGATTAACGGAGAAGCAATCCATGGCGAGGAAACGATCAGACGATCAAACCGTAGCCGCCTTTGAGAAGGTCGCCAAGGCCGCCGAATTGGGACAGTGTTACGTGTTGCGGCTCTATGTGGCGGGGATTACCCCAAGGTCCTCCGTGGCAATTCGCAAAGTAACAGAGGTATGCGAAAAGTATCTCAAGGATCATTACAAGCTTGAGATCATTGACCTCTACCAGCAGCCCACGCTGGCCAAGGGAGAGCAGATCATCGCTGCTCCGACGCTGATCAAACAACTGCCGCTTCCTCTGCGGCGGTTGATCGGGAACATGGCCAACGAGGAGCGTCTGCTGGTGGGATTGGACCTGCGGCCCAACAAATAGAAGCTGTGATTATGTTATCTAACGGAGCCCAACTGCGCGCGAGGCGTTGCCTGGGTAGGACGAAAAGTTCCAAGCCCGCCTCTGGGAGGAGGCGGAGATGAACTCGCCCAAGCAGCTATCCGACGAACTGTCTCATCGCCCCGGCATCCCCGTAATTGCTATCGGCGGGTCGGCGGGCGCTTTGACGTCGTTCGAGACGTTCTTTGAGGCGATGCCGGCTGACAGTGGGGCCGCCTTCGTCGTCATCCAGCACCTTTCCCCCACGCACGAGAGCCTGCTGCCTGAGCTGCTGGCGAAGTATACGCGGATGCGGGTCGTTGAGGCCCACGACAACATGTCGGTGGAGCCCAACTGCCTTTACGTGATCCCGCCGACGCATCACGTGGGCATTCGCAACGGTGTCTTGTTCCTGACGCAGCCCATTCTCGATCACGGCGTGCACACGCCCATCGATTTCTTCTTCCGCTGCCTGGCGGAGGACCGGGAGGAACGGGCGATCTGCATTCTCTTCTCGGGGGCGGGGATGGATGGGACCCTGGGGGCGCGGGCCATCCGCGCGGGCGGAGGACTAGTCGTGGCGCAGGACCCGGCCACCAGCCAATTCGAGGGCATGCCTCGCAGTGCAATCGCCGCGGGCCTGGCGGACCACGTTCTTGCGCCTGAGCAGATGCCTCAAGCCATTCTGCAATATCTCCAGCACCCCTATGTCAAGTGGCCGGCGCGCGACAAGGTCCTGGAGGAGCAGGCGAATCCAAAGACCATCCAAGACATTCTCTCTTTGGTACTGGACCAGACCGGCAGCGAATTTCGATGTTATAAGCCCGGGACAATCCTGCGGCGGATCCGGCGGCGGATGGGGTTGTTTCACATTGCGGACATGGCTCAGTACGCGGCGCATCTTCGTCAGTCGCCGGGCGAGGTGCAGCAGTTGGTCAAGGACATGCTGATCAACGTCACGTCGTTCTTCCGCGACGGGGAGGCCTTCAATGAAGTGCGCGAAAAGGTATTCGCGCCGCTGGTCGAGTCGCGGGCCGACGACGAACCGTTGCGGGTGTGGGTGCCGGCCTGTGCCACCGGCGAAGAGGCGTACTCGCTGACGATCCTGCTGATGGAGGAACTGGCCAGGACGGGCAAGAAGTGCCCGTTGCAGGTTTTTGCGACGGATCTCGACGAGGAGGCGCTGGAGGTCGGGCGAGCGGGGCTCTACCCTCAGAGCATCCACGCCGACGTTGGCGAGGAACTCCTGCTGAAGTATTTTGTCAGGAAGGAGGAGGGCTACCAGGTCAAGGAATCGCTGCGCGCAGCGCTGACCTTTGCAACGCAGAACGTGATCAGCGCCCCCCCGTTCTCCAAAATGGACCTCATCAGTTGCCGCAATCTACTGATCTACCTGGACGCAGACGCCCAGACAAAGTTGATGGCGGTGTTCAACTTTGCCCTCAAGCCAGGCGGGTATCTGTTCCTGGGCCGCTCGGAAAGCGTTGCCGGCCAGAACGACCTGTTCGAGACGGTGTCCAACAAGGGCAGGCTCTGCCGCCGTTTGGCGCCGACGCGGCCGCTGCTGCTGGATTCTCCGATCCTGTCGGGAAGGAGGAGGCCGGCCCATCTGGCGCATGCGATGGACGCGTCGGTCACGTCCACTTTTGCGGACGTGATTCGGCTGGAGATTCTGAGGCATTTCGGGGCCAGCGCCGTTCTTGTGGACCGCAAGGGAAAGATTCTCCAGTTCCACGGCCAGGCCGACAGGTTCCTGAAACTGCCGGCGCCGGGGCCGGACTTCAACGTGTTCGTATTGGCCCGCGAACGATTGTCTTCCCTGTTGCGCCTGGCGATGCGACAGGCGATCCAGGACGGTACGACGGTGGTGCTGGAGAGCGTCGAGTATTTGCAGGAATCGGGCTCCGCTTTCGCCCGCATCACGGCGGTCCCGGTATCTCAGAAGAACCAAGCCAAGCCGTTGCTGGTCGTGTTCTTTGAGGATGCCTCCCCGCCTCCGTCTGCCCAGGCCGAAGTGATCCGATCTCCCGCAAGCGAAGCCATTATCAAGCGCCTTGAGGAGGAACTCCAGGCGACCCAGCAAGACCTCCAGGCGACCATCGAAGAGCTTCAGTCCTTCAACGAGGAACTCCGGGCCGCCAACGAAGAAGTTACAGCGACCAACGAAGAGCTCGAATCCGCCAATGAAGAGCTGGTCAGTTCCACCGAGGAATTGCAGTCGACCAACGAAGAGTTGACGGCGGTCATCAGCCAACTCCAGGAGAAGGTCAGCCTGCTGGACACGTCTCAGGATTCGCTTCAAAGGAGCGAACAACGGCTCCTGTCCCTGGTCGAGTGCTTGCCCAATGCCGTGGTGCTGACGAGCGAGGATGGAACGATCACGCTTGTGAACCGTCAGGCTCAGAGCCTGTTCGGGTATGAGCAGACCGAGTTGGTCGGCCTGGCGGTGGAGGTGCTCATGTCACGTGAGAATCATCCCTCGCTTCGGGCGGCGTTTAATGCCGGTCTTGGGCAGTGCGCCCTGGGCGCCGGAGGCGACCTGTTGGCAGTCCGCAAGGATGGCAGAGAGTTCCCGGCCGAAATCTTCCTGACGCCACTGGATATGCCCCAAGGGCTGGTGATAATGGTGATCATCACGGACATTACGCAACATAAGCGGCACGAATCGGGTAGGTAGTGCAGACGTTCCGGATCGAGAAGGTTGACAAAAATGAGCGCAAAGAAGTCTCGCAAGGCCCCGGCCAATCCGCTCGCCCATGAGAATAAAGAACTCCGGGCGCAGCTTGCCGAAGCCCAGGAAACGTTACGGGCCATCCACGAAGGCGAGGTGGACGCGGTCATCGTCTCCGGCAGCCAGGGCGAACAGGTATTCTCGTTGGTGGGCGCCGAATCGGTCTATCGCCTGATTGTCGAGACGATGAAAGAGGCGGCCTTCACGGTCGCCTTCGACGGCAGAATACTCTTCTGCAATGCCCAGTTCGGGCAGTTCGTCGAGCGGCCGATGGAGCAGATCGTCGGACATTCGCTCAATGAGTTCGTCAAGACCGACCGTGCCACAGTATCCTCCCTGCTGGCCGCCGCAAAGCAGCAGCCCGTCAAACAGCGGCTGGTGTTCCAGACCGCCGATGGCGCAGCCGTGCCCGCGCACGTGGCCGCCAACGTACTGAGCCAGCCCGACGGGCTGAGCATTTGTGTCGTTGCCAGCGACCTGAGGGAACTGGAGAATTCGACCGAGTTGATCCAGCAGCTCCGCCGTCAGCACGAAGCGTTGCAGGCGGCCAACGAGGAACTGGCAGCGGCCGATGAGGAGATGCGGGTCCAGAACGAAGAGTTGACCGCATCGAAGTCCGAGCTGGACCGGACGCGGGCAAAGTATCAGGACCTCTTCGAATCGGCTCCGGATGGATATGTCGTCACGGACGCGGAGGGAACGATCCAGGAAATGAACCATGCGGCGGCGATGCTTCTGGGCAAGCCCGGCGCCACGCTGAAGGGCAATCCGTTCCCGTCCCTGCTGCTGTCCGAGGCGGCGCGGCAGGAGTATCTCGAACTTCTCGCAACCTTGCACTCTGGCGCGGCGCCTGCGCCCAAATTGGAGGTCGAGGTCCGTTCGCTGGAAGGCCGGCAATTCTGGGCCTCCGTTACTGCCGCCGCCTCCCGTGACGAGGAAGGCAGCATCGTCGGCCTGCGATGGTTGATCCACGACATCAGCCACCGTAAGGCCACAGAGGAGTCGCTGCATCAATATATCGGTACATTGCAGGCGGTTGCCGCCGTGCGTGAAGCGGCCCTGACCTGCGCGACTGAGAAGGACCTCGGTGTCGCCTGCCTGGATATCGCCCAGAAGGTTACGGGCAGCAAGTTTGGATTCATCGGCCAGGTTAATGAGCAAGGCCTTGAGGACATCGCCATCAGCAACCCCGGGTGGGATGCCTGCAATATCCTCGACATCGGCGGCCATCGCCAGTCGGTCAGCAGTCTCAAGATCCACGGCATCTATGGGCGCGTGCTTCTAGACGGTAAAACGGTCTTGACCAATGATCCCGCCAAACACCCCGACCGCATCGGACTTCCCCCAGGCCACCCGCCGCTCGATGCGTTCCTGGGTGTTCCATTGATCTCGGAGGGTAAGACGATAGGCATGATTGGCATGGCCAATCGTCCAGGAGGCTATGCCCAAGGGCAACAAGAGGCCCTGGAGACCCTGGCCCCGGCATTTGTTGAAGCATTCATGCGAAAACAGGCAGAAGAGGCCTTGCGCCAGGCCAAGGAAGAGCTGGAACAGCGGGTGCAGGAACGGACGGCCGAACTGAGGCACCGTTCCCAGCAGCTATCCCGTGTGGTATCCGAGTTGGCCCTGACAGAACAGCGTGAACGCGGCCGCCTGGCGCAGGTGCTGCACGACGGCCTGCAGCAACTGCTGGTGGGCGCCAAGTTCCATCTGGCGGTACTGGAGCGTTCAGGCAATGCCGCCATGGGCAAGGCGATTGCAGGCATCATGGATCTGCTGGATGATTCCATCGAGACTTCGCGCTCACTGACAGCCGAACTGAGCCCGCCGATCCTTCACCAGGGCGGATTGGTTCCGGCGATGGAGTGGCTGGCCCGATGGATGCAGGAGAAACACGGGCTGACGATTGCCCTGAGCGCAGAGAGAGTGCCGGATGCGATAGGAGAGGATGCCCTTATCCTGCTCTTTCAGGCGACGCGCGAACTTCTGTTCAATGTCGTCAAGCATGCCGGCGTTAAGTCAGCGGCTGTGCGCGTGGGGCGATTCAATGGGGCAATCCAGATCACCGTGGCTGACGATGGGGCTGGATTTGACCCTGGTGCTCTTACGGCCGAGGACGCGGCAGGCGGTTATGGACTCTTCAGCATCAAAGAGCGACTTGACCTTTTAGGAGGCAGCATGGAGGTTGACAGCGCGCCGGGCCGGGGCAGCCGGTTCACGCTGATTGCACCGGTGGCGGCGTCAGGCACGCCGGAATCGCTGCCGCCCCAGCGGCCAGCCTCCTTGGTATCGGTATCCATCGCCCCCAGAGAGCAAGGCACAGAGGGCAAGATTCGCGTTATTCTGGTAGACGATCATGTTGTCATGCGCCAGGGGCTGGCAACGCTACTGAAGGAAGAGCCCGACATGGTCGTCATCGGCGAGGCCTCCGACGGCGAGTCGGCCGTGAGCTTGGTGCGCGAACTCGGTCCCGATGTGGTGCTGATGGATGTTTCCATGCCAGGCATGAACGGCATTGAGGCCGCTCGCATTCTTCATGCCGAGTTGCCCGCCGTGCGCATTATCGGCCTGTCGATGTTTGAACAGGATGAACAGGCCCAGGCCATGCTCGATGCCGGCGCGTCAGACTACCTGACCAAGAGCGGACCGTCCGAACATCTCATCGCCGCCATCCGCGGTGAAACGAGCGAGTAGCCCGGACCCATTTCACCGCGGAGATCGCAGAGACCGCAGAGGTGTTTTGAATAAAAAGACTTTGAGCCACTTGCTTCTCTGCAATGCTGCTCTGCGGTTCATTTTCGGGCAAGCGCTTCGGCCTCTGTGACGCGCTTCCACTGCACGACTATCCGGGGCGGCTGGCGGATTTTCCTGATGCCCAATTAAGTTTTTGTCCGCGCGCCGGCCTTGTGCGGCGGGGATAGCATTTCTTAGAACACAAGGAGACATGCCATGCTGGGTTGGATACTGATCATCATTCTGGTGCTGTTGCTGCTGGGGGCTCTGCCGACGTGGCCGTACAGTTCCGGCTGGGGCTATTACCCCAGCGGCATCCTGGGGCTGCTGCTGGTCGTGCTGATCGTCCTGCTGCTGATGCGAATTATTTGACCGTGGGAGATTTCACCGCAGAGGTCGCAGAGGTCGCAGAGTTGAGGTAAGAAGCAGGGATGGCATGAAATAACAACGCCATCCCGAGCCGACTCCGTCGGAGGTCCACCCTCGGTGGGGAAGAAACAAGATAGCCCCAATGGCCGCGGGGTCAGGCCGACGGCGTCATGGTTTGGTCACACCCTCCCCCACTCACTTTTTCTTCTCTGCGTTCTCTGCGATCTCTGCGGTGAATCTGCCGTGAACTAGCCTTTCGCTGTGCGGAACGGACCGGCGGGCAGGTTGGCGGAGTTGTATAGCGAACACCTGGGCACGCCCGCCCAGGCGTAGCGGACCGATTCAATCTTCGCAAGGGTCTGGCTGGAGAGCGTCACCGTGCTGCCGGCGGCGACGGCCTGGGCGGGGACGAACTTGCCATCGGCGCCGGCCACCTCGAAGCCTTCGAGCCTGTTGCCTTTGACCACCAGGCCCGCTCCCGCATGGTCGAACTCAAGAACCGCCTTGGCCCCCTCGACTCGCATCGATCGCGGCGCCGGGCCTTGGTACTGCACGTCGCGGCGGTAGACCTTGCCCAGCGCCGCCAACGCCGCCCGCGCGGCGACGGGCTCTTTGTCAAGCGGGTGACCGTCGTTTGGCAGTCCGGTGTCGATGGTCACGGCCATCGCGACGTGGGGTTGCTCGGCGCAAACCCGCTGCCCCTCGCGCACGAGCGGCCACATGGGGTCGTCGTACCGGGGCAGTTGCACCAGCACGAAGGCCAGGTCGTCGCGGCTGAAGGCGCTGCGCCAGGCGGTAATCATTCCGGCCAGCATGGCGGCGTAATCGCTCGCGTCGGGCCGGCGGCCCAGGGCGGCGTCGGTGGCCGGCGCGTGGGCATTGCTTTCGCCCTGGTACCACAGCACGCCGCGCAGCGCCATCGGCGTCAGCGGGGCGATCATGGCGTTGTACAGGCGGCTGGGCAGGTGCTGGTCGCCGTCGATGCCGAAGAACGTCCGCTGGGGCGGTGGAATGTCCGCGCGGTCGCGATCGTTGATCAGGAAGGTCTTGCCCGGTTCGGCGGCCGCCAGCGCCTCGCGCGGGGTCCAGCCCTCGATGCGGCTGCCGCCCATAGCGGCGATGACGATGCCGACCGGAACGTCCAGCTCCGCCGCCAGGCGGGCGGCGTAGAACATGCCGACGCCTGAATAGTCCCCGATGCGATCGCGCGTGCAGACGTCCCAGTAGTCCGGATTGGCCAGATCGTCGCGGGGCCCCGCGGCAAAATCGACGTTCACGTAGCAGGCGCGGATGGCCATGGCGTCGGCGGCCGCTAGCACCGCCTCGGAACCGCCCAGGCCCTTGAGCGGCATGACGACGTTGGACTGGCCGGCGGCGATCCAGACCTCGCCGACCAGCACGTCGCGCACAACCCGCCGCCCTGCCGCCGAGGTGACGGCCAGGTCCCGACCCTGCCTGCAGGCGGGCATGGCGTCGAGCGTGACCGACCATCTGCCGTCGGACGACGCGGCGGCTGACCTGCTCTGGCCGGCAAAGGCCACGCTGACCGTCTCGCCGGGCGCCGCGCGGCCCCAGACCCGCACCGGCAGATCGCGCTGCAGCACCATGTGGTCGCCGAAGATCCGTGCCAGCGTCACCGCGGGCGTTGATGCGATATCGTTTTTCGACACGCTCATGCTCCTGTGACAGCCGCCCGCCAGCAGAACGGCAGCGGCGGCTACCGTGATAGTGTAGTGGAACATAGATGACTTACCATAGCGTACCCGCCGGCAGGGTGCCACGCACAACTCCGTTGTGCGTGTCCCTGGGCGTGCAGGTTCGGGGATGCATGGGCATGGGTGCCACGCACAACTCCGTTGTGCGTGTCCCTGGACGTTCAGGTTCGGGGATGCATGGGCGGGACGCCCATGCCACACAACAAGAGCATGGGCGGGACGCCCATGCCACACGGCAAGAGCATGGGCGGGACGCCCATGCCACACGGCAAGAGCATGGGCGAGACGCCCATGCCACACGGCAAGAGCCGCCCATGGCCGCGGCAAACGTCTTGGCAGGGCGGCGGAGGGGAAGTATGCTTCAGAGGCCGGATCTGTGTCCGGTTGGAGCATCCTGCCGCGGCGGGGCTGGAGCACGATCATGAATACGACGCTGTCATGGGCCTCATGCGCGATGGCGCTGCTGTCGGCGGCTGGGGCTGCACCTGGCCAGGCCGACGTGCGTCCGCAGCGGCCGAGTCTGGACGCCCTGCCGGCGGCGCGGTACCAGTTCGCCATCGCCTGGAAGGGCACGTGGGACGAGACGCTGGCGGCTAACAAAGACGCCCTGACGCCCGCGGCGATCACGGACCCGGCGCTGGCGCCGCAGGCGCAGAGCATCGTCGAGTATCGCAGGATCTGGCTGCTCGAGGCGATGCTCCAGCGGTTCGCCGCCGACCGGGCCAATTGCATCAAGGGACACATCGAGATCGCCCAGAGCTGGCAGCGGACCGGCCTGCAGTACGCCAGAAGCTGGTGGGGACTCAAACTGCTCAGCGACTACGGCGACGACCCCGAGGCCGTCAAGAGCGGCTACCAGCTCGTCCTGGGGTGGGGCTGGGGCCAGTACATCCACTGGGGCACGTGGGTCTACGCCGTACAGCCCGAGTGCCGCGACTACGCCTATCTGATCGACGACATCATCGCCAAGAACCGCAGCGGCAGATTGCCCGACGACCACCCCGCCGTGGCGACCGCCTACGCCTACCAGAGCTGGCTGACGAGCGACCTGCTGCGCTACGACGAGTTCGGCCCGCTGCTGGCAACGCTGCGGGCCAAGGGGGCCCGCGTACCGGGCTATCAGCAGGAGGCCCTGGACCTGCTGCAGCGATTCGGGCATGCCCCGCCCGAGAAAGACGCCGCCACGCCCGCAAGCGACAGCGACCTGGGCACCGCCTCGATCATCGACGCCGACGGCAGCGTCCGCGACCTGCGGCCGGACTTCGAGGTCCAGACCCGATGGGACCTGCTGGCCAAAAACGGCCCGCTCGCCCCGGGCAGCACCGAGGCGTTGTCGGTGGAGGACGTGCAGAAGGTGCTGGACCTGATCGTCAACTCGCCGGCGCATCTCAAGAACGGCAACCGCTACGCGCCGTTCTGGACGGTGGTAGACCGGCGACTGCGGGAATTGCCCCCCCAGCGCCTGGCGCCGCTGCGCGACTCGCACGAACGCATGGGCAGGAGCATGGCCCAGGCGGCCTTGATGTCCGCCGATAAGCACCTGCTCCTGCGGGCCTTCAGCCAGTACCCCTTCTCACGCTCGATCCACCGCGCGATGGTGGACGTGGCCGAGGCGGAACTGCCCACCGGACGCACGCAGTGGGCCATGGCGGCGTACGAAGACGTTCTCGCACACGCGTCCGATCCGGAACTTGCCGCCCAGGCCCGCGCGGGGCTGTGGCTGGCGCTGTCCCAGAGCAGGCTCTACCGCAAACGCCTGGAGAAGGCGATGGCGGCCGTCGGCGACGACGTGCAGATCCCCTGGCGCGGGCAGAGCGTCGCGGCGGCACAGATCAAGCGCGAGCTGCTGACCGAGCCGGCGGCGCCCGCCGCGCCGGTCGTCGCGGGCAAGCCCGCCCCGGCCACCCTGGCCCAACTGCCCCGGCGGAAGATCGCCCTGAGCGGCGACTGGCCGGGGCTGTACTACGACATGGGCGGCCCGCACATGGCCTGGGGCGTGCGAAACCCCTGGCCGGCGCCGGCGGTCGAGTTCGCCCCCGACGCCACGTTCGTGGCCTGCACGCGGGCCGTGGCGCGCTTCGACGCCGCCAATGAGCCAGCCGCCCCCGCCTGGACCTGCGCCCCGCCCGACGAGGCACGCGGCAGTTGGCCCTGGCGACCAAACATCTCGCGCGCCCACGCCCAGGGCGGATCGACCTTTCACCCGTTTTTCGACCAGCGATCGCCCGTGCGCGTCACGGCGGCCGCCACGGCCTCGCGCGGCGCGCGGTACTACCTGATGGACACCGCCGCCCCGCCGGTGGTCACGGCTGTCGACGTCCGCAGCGGCAAGGTGCTCTGGACCACGCAGGGCAAGACGGGCTGGAAAGGCTTGACGCCCCTGACGCACCCGGCGGCGGCCGAGGGACGAGTCTACCTGCTGGCCGGACCGGAGAACGTCGAGCGGCTGGCGGCGCTGGGTTTCAACGACGAGATCCGCGTCGTGCAGCAGTTGGTGTGCCTCGATTCGGCCGACGGGGAGATGATCTGGCGTCGGGCGGTGGGATGGGTTGGCAACAGTTCGATCGACCTGGCTCGCGGCGGCGGGGCGCCGGCGATTCATGAAGGCAGCGTCTACAGCGCGACGAACATGGGGGTGCTGTCGCGCCATGATGCGCAGGACGGACTGACCGAGTGGGTGGCGTGCTACGCGCCGGCGCGGCAGTACTCCAACGCGCTGTCGATGAACTGCGCCCGCGAGGGCTCGACGCCGCTGGTCGTCGGCGAGCGGGTGCTGCTGGCGCCTCGCGACCACACGGGGATTCTGGCCTTCCGTCGCGACAAGGGCGAATTGATCTGGGAGAGCATCCTGGTGCCCTCGGACAAGCTGGTGGGCGTGGCCGGGGCGGTCGTGATCGGCGCCAACACGAACTGGCTGACGGGCCTGGATATCGAGACGGGCAAGCAGCTCTGGGTTCGCGAGTTTGCCGCCGGGATCGGCTCGCAGGCGGCGATCCTGGGCAACGACAGCGTGGTGGTGGTCTCGGACGGGAGGGCGCTGCGCCTGGCGGCCGCCACGGGCAAGACGCTCGAAGAGCTCGACCTTCAGACCCCGCCGGGCGCGGAGGTGGTCATCGCCCCCGATGGCACGCTGGCCGAAGTGACGCCGGCCCCGCTGGACGGCGCCAAGGGCCCCGCCACCGCCGGCGGCGGGCTGCACCTGCCGCTCAAGGAGGTCTGGTCGCTGGCGTGCGACAGCCCGGTGCTGGCGTTGCGCGACGGGGCCGACGCGTCGACCGACGCCATCGGCCTGCTCACGCAGCGGCGGATCGGGTGGATCACGACCCGCCCCAACTGGCAGCTCGCCTGGCAGCGCCTGCTGACGCAGCGCCCGACGACGATCGCCCTGACGGGCAGCCGCCTGCTGGCGTCGCGGCGCTGGACGCTCGACGCGTACGCCGGCGAGGCCGGCACGCGGGAGTGGTCGACGCAGCTTGCGATGATCCCCTCGGCTATCGGCGGCGACGAGACGCTCATCTACGCCCTGCCCGTCGGCGGCAACGGCGGAAGCTCGTATTACTCCGCCGTCGACGCGGCGACGCAAAAGACCCTCTGGAAGGGCTGCCTGTACTGGAACGTGGGGCTGGGCAATGCAGTGTACGCCAATCGATTCAGCCGCCGCGGCGACGGCACGGGCCTGCTGGCCAGCGTCACGCACTGCGACAATCGCGTCGGCGAGGTCATTCAGGACGCCTCGACGGGCAAGATCGTTTCGCGCCGGCCCATCGGCCCGGCGAACACCTGGGCCTGGGGCGAGTACACGTATGACGAGGGCGGCATCGGCTGGATCGGCTCGGACAAGCGGATCCGGGCGGTGGGGCTAAGCGGCGAGGAGTTGCTTACAGAGGGCTGGCCGCGCCAGGTGGAGTTCAAGTATTTCCGGGCGCTGGTGAACGTGCGCCGCGAGGGCATTTACCTGCGCCTGGCCCAGCACCTGTTGCGGTACGACCCCGCCACGCGGGCCGAGATCACGTACGACCTGGCGGCCGGCGAAGACGCGCCCAATCGCGTGGTGCTGGAGTTTCGCAAGCTCGGCGAGCGGCTGCTGGTGATCTCCGGCGACACCGCCCGCGGCGCCGGCGGAAGCGTCTTCGCCGACGTCTTCGACTACGCCTCGGCCAAACGCCTGGAACACCAGACCCTGCCCGGCGTGCAGTGCTGCATCAGCATGCACGACACGCGGGCAATCATCCTCGACGGCTCAGTCGTCGTCACCGACACCGATGGCGTACACGTCTTCGCCGGCGAGTAATCGCCGACAGAGATGGGTGGCATGGCGACACACGTTTCTGTTTCTCGTGGGTCGCCATGATGCTCAGCCGCGCCCATGGCGACCCGCTACGCGTGTCGCCATGCCACCCATGCTCGTTTCACTCGCCGCTTGTCCAGTACCCCGGGCGCGAGTAGTGCTCGTGCAGGGCGATCTCGTAGGGGCGGTCGATCACCTCGGGCATCGGCGGGCTGCTGTGGATGCGGTCTTTGGTCATCTTCGCGCGAACCTGACGCTGGGCCCACGAAATGCCCGCCAGCCACTGCGTCGACAGCACCACGAGGTGTTTATGGAACAGCGTGCCGATGTCGGCCGTCACGTAGCGAATCTCCCACGTCTCGGGGTCGACAAGAAAATCCTGCACCGCCCCCATTTCGCCGTCGATGGCGGTGAGGTTGTACTCGAGGATCTCCTTGAAGGCCGAGAGGGTGCTCTCGGGCTTGCGGTTGCGTTCGAGATCGATGCGATCCTGCGGCAAGGCCTCGGCGGCCACGGAGCGGCTGATCGACTCGGGCAGCGGCCGGGACTCCCAGTACGGCAGCCACCCGAAATACTTGGCGAGCATCGTTTCGTGCTCGCGCGAGATGGTGACCTTGGAATCGACGTGCGGGCTGTGCTCGATCTGGTCGCTGGTCAAGGCCATGTGGACGATGCCTTCGCTCCAGTCTGCGCCCTCGACGGACGGCGGGGCGATCAGGACCATGCGCCCCGGCAGCCAGATGCGCGTGTCGATCACGAAATACCGCACGGTCCAGGTTCGCTGCTGGAAGTAGAAATCGAAAACCTTGCCGATCGGTTTGTCCGAGGCGTGGATCCTGGCGGAAATCAGGGCGTCGAGGCTGCCCACGGTTGCTTGCGTGGCTGCTTCGGTTGTCATGGTCGGCTCCATTGCTGGCGTGGGTCACTTCTCTTCCACGTCCTTGATCGTCGTCGTCAGTTCCGGCAGTTCGCCTTCCCAGTAGACCGGTCGGCCGTAGAAGTCGTACAACCGCACCTCGTATTCGCGATTGACCGGCGTCTCGTAGTCGAACGGCGGACCCTCGCGAATGGCGCTTTGCTCGAGGTCTACGTAGACCGCCCGCTCGGTCCAGTCGACGTCGCGGATCCACGCCGGCGAAACGAGCACTTTTTTGCCGCTGAGCAGGTGCCCGATATCGGCCACCATATAGCGGATGACCCAGTCGTCGCTCTGGACGATGAAGTCATGCACGCGTCCGGCGTCGCCGTCGGTGGCGTGCAGGGTCAGATGGATCGTATCGCGCATGCTTCGCAGGTTAGGATCGGAGCGGGCCTGGTCTTCGGTGCTCGGCAGCGACTCGATAACCTCCGGCGGTTGCACCAGCGGCGTTCCCTCCATGCCCCAGTACGGCGCCCAGCCGTAATGGGCGGCCATCATCGATTCGTACTGGCGCGAGATGGGCTGGTCGGACTCGATGGGCGGGCTGTGCTCGATCGCCTCGCGGGTCAGGTTCACCGGAACGATCTTGTTCGACCAGTCGGGCTTGCCGAAACTCTGGGGCGACAGCAGCACCTGTCGTCCGCTGAGCCATCCGCCCGTGTCGGCCGCAAGATAACGGATGGTCCACACCTTGTCGTCGAAGAAGAAATCGCGGACTTTTCCGAGTTCGCCGTCTGTGGCGCGGATGGTGTATCCCAGTAGTTCTTTCAGGCTTCTGAGCATGGCTCATCACCTCCTACTTGACCACGTCCAACTCATTGTAGACCCCCTTGACCCCGATGGTGTACCGGGCGATCTCGTAAGCGGCCCTGTAGGCCCCCCGCGAAGGCACCGTTCCCATCAGCGTCACGATGGCCGCCTCGACCTGCACGGTCACGTCGCGGGCATTGACCAGGACGTTGGCCCACAGGGCGTCGAGAATATTGCGGGCGATCCGCCGGTCGTGCAGGTCACCCGTGGGCGTCACCGCCAATTCGTTCGCCACCGACACGATCCCGCTGACGGAAGAAGCCGCTTCCACCGCCTGCTCCCTCTTATAGCGCTGGTCTACAAACCCCCGAAGCCGCGCCAAGCCGGCCTGGACCGTTACCTCGATGTCACATTCGTCCAAGTCCCCCCTGCAGGACAGGGCGTCGCGCACCCGATCGGCCAGCTCGACGTCCGGCGGCGGGGCCGACGCCGCGGGGTAGCGGATCGTCAACTGGTTATGCACCGCCGAGGCTCCGACGGATCGAGCGACCGCGGCGGCCGCCTGGCGGGCGGGGTAATCCGGCACGGTGCCCGTCAACGTCACTTCGCCGCCGCGCACGCGAACGGAGATATCCGAGGCGTCCACCAAGTCGTCCCAGAACAACTGGTTGATGACGTCATCGCGTAGATGTTCATCTGTCACAATCATTCCGCTTCCTCTTGGGGCCGCCTGCCCGATCCGCCTGCGTGCCTGCCCGTTCCGGACCGGGAGCGTCCGCCGCGGCCGTTCTCTTCAAGGTCCTTGGGCCGGACGCGCCTTGGGCGGGAGGAGATCTCGATCCGCCGCCGCGGCGTCTTGGTGGTTTCCGGGGCCTTGGGCAATTCAAGGTGCAGCACGCCGTTTTCGAGCGTCTTGCCCATGTTGGCCTGATCGACCTCTGCCGGCAGAACGAAGGAGCGTTCCATCGGCGCCATCTGGCGCTCGCTGAGGAACTTCTGCCCCCGCTCGGGACTGGATTCGTCCTTATGATGGGCGCGGATCGTCAGGATGCCCCTGCTGTAATCGACTTGGACCTCCTCGTCGGTGTACCCGGGAAGTTCCGCGTCGACCACGATCTTGTTGGGCTCTTCGGCGATGTCGGCGGGGTATTCCCAAAGATCGGGCGCCACCTCTTCCAAGCCGGCCCACCAAGGCCTGAGTAGTTGGTCAAATCCTCTTTCCGCGGGTCGCTTTCTGGTGCTTGCCACCATTTGCCTACCCTCGTTGTCGGCTCCGGGTTGTGATCGTCAGGTTGGGTCAGCCGACGTTCCCCCAGCCCCAACTGCCGTTCGTCATACAGCTTTCCCTGCAATCAAATCATCGTAGGGGCATGCGTCAGAGACCACCAATGGGACAAACTGCCATATTGACTGTGATACATCCCTCTATGCCCGCCGGGGACGCGGAGTGCAGGATCGAAGGGATTAAGACAGGGAGAGGAGTGCGGGATTAAGGGGATTGAGAGGATTAAAACAGGGACGGGGATGGGGGAGAGGGTTTGGGCTTCCCCACGAACGGTGGGCGCGCCGAGAGGGTAATATAAGAGCCCTCAGGCAACAGAAGGAGCCCACGATGGCACGCGGCAGATACACGCTGGAGTTCAAGCAGTCGGCAGTCCAGTTGGTC